>PXDE01000104.1 GCA_003566475.1 PVC group bacterium
CCATCCTTCCCATCCTCCCGCCCCTACCCTATCCTCCCCGCCCATGCCCCATCCGACCGTTTCCATCGCCGACCTGTCCCGGCACCTTGACCAGACCGTCAGCCTCCAGGGCTGGGTGGAGGCGCTGCGCTCCAGCGGGAAGGTGGCGTTTCTGCTCCTCCGCGACGGGACCGGATCGTGCCAATGCGTGATTGAAGCCAGGACGGAGCCGGCCTTCACCGCCGTGGCGGGCCTGCATCAGGAAGGGTCGCTTCGCCTCACCGGCCGCGCACGCCCGGACGACCGCGCGCCCGGCGGGGTGGAGATCGCCGTGGAGACGATCGAGGTGGTCCAGTCCGCCGAGGGCTACCCCATCGCCCGCAAGGCCCACGGGGTCGATTTCCTGCTCCAGCACCGCCACCTCTGGCTGCGCTCGGCCCGCCAGACCGCCATCGCCCGGATCCGCCACACCGTCATTTCGGCCATCCGGGGCTACTTCGACGATCTGGGCTTCACGCTGGTGGACACGCCCATCCTGGCCCCCGGCGCGGCCGAGGGCGCGGGCACGCTGTTCACGGTGGATTACTTTGGCGAGCCGGTCTATCTGGCCCAGACCGGCCAGCTCTATCTGGAGGCGGCGGCCCAGGCCCTGGGCAAGGTCTACTGCTTCGGCCCCACCTTCCGGGCCGAGAAGTCCAAGACCCGCCGGCACCTGGCCGAGTTCTGGATGGTCGAACCGGAGGTGGCCTGGGCGGACCTTCCGGATCTGGAGGCCCTGGCCGAGGGCCTGATCTGCCGCGTGGTGGAGCGGGTGCTCGGAGGACACCGGGCCGACCTGGATCGTCTCGGACGGGATCCGGCCCCGCTGGAGGCCATCCGGGCGCCGTTTCCGCGGGTGACCTACACCGAGGCCGTGGAGATCCTGCGCAGCCCGGAGACCCGGGCCACCCTGGAGGCCGAGCAGGCCCGCGACCTCGCCGCGGTCGAGGCCCTGCGCAAGGAGATCGCCGGGCTCGACAGCCAGTTGGGGCAGGCGACCAAGGCCTGGAAGCAGGAGAAGCTGGGCCAGGAGATTCAGGCCGCCCAGGAGCGGCTGCGCGAGCTGGAGATGGCGGTGGAGAACCGGCCCGGTCACATGGAGGACGCGGCCGCGTTCGCCTGGGGCCGCGATCTGGGCGGCGACGAGGAGACCATCCTGTCGCGCCGCTTCGACCGGCCGCTCGTCATCACCCGCTACCCGAAGGCGGCCAAGGCGTTCTACATGAAAAGCGATCCGGAGAACCCCCGGGTAGCGCTCAATCTCGACATCCTGGCCCCCGAGGGCTACGGGGAGATCGTGGGGGGAAGCGTGCGCGAGGACGACCTGGCCGCCCTAGAGGCGAGGATGGCCGAGGAGGGCATGGATCCGGCCCCGTACCAATGGTATCTGGACCTCCGCCGCTATGGCAGCGTGCCCCACGGCGGCTTCGGCCTCGGCGTGGAGCGCACCGTGGCCTGGATCTGCGGCCTCCGCCACATCCGCGAGACCATCGCCTTCCCCCGGTTCATGGGGCGGCTGTATCCGTAGGCGATTCGGGCCCGGTTCGTCCGCCATGGTCGCGATGAGCCGCACGCGAGGTACGTCCACGGGCCACTCCTGGCGGGTGCCTGGCTCGTTCCAGGAACCGAGGCATGGCCTGTCCTCGCTCCGGCTCGTCCCGCCCGTGGCGCATTCGCGTCAACGTAAGCGGACGCGGAAGCTGCCGACTGCGTATTCGGATGCCCCAAAGGGGCTTCGTAGCCCCAGCCCAGGGTTGCGAGGAACGAGCTACCCTGGGTGCCAGGGTCCGATAACATTCCTACCCTGAAGGGGTTGCGTCCGACCCATCCAGCGCCTTGGGCCGAGCGGACGCACCCCCGTTGGGGTTGGCCGTTGGTGGGCGATAGACCCAGGGTCGCGGCAAGGCCGCAACCCTGGGCTGGCGGATGGAACCCCGTTGGGGTTCGGCAGAGGCTCCGGAACCGGCTATGGAAGCCTGACGCTGGACCAGGAAATCTGGATCATAACGTACTGCTCTGAGACACCGCCACAGTTGTCGCTCTCCGCTCATCTCGCGCCGGGGTCTCCCCCCTTGTGGTGGCCGTTCGACCGAGTCTTCGAGGGAGAACGGCTCCGGGCGGGGGACGAGGGAGGGCACGACGCGGAACAGAGGTCGAACACGGTGGGTGGAAGCCGCTCTCCTTCGCAGACTCAGTCGAGCGGCCGCTACAGGACGTTGAGGAAGGCCGAGCCGACATCCCACATTGCACGCCTCACATCGCCCCGTGTCTCATTTCTCGTCCGACTGACCACAGACCCAGGACCCCAAGAGGTTGCGTGCTCTCCCTTATCCGCTAATGTGGTAGACATGGTCTTACCCCCAACATTCAAGCCATAGGACGACCCATGCCAACCTATCGCCCTTTCCTCCGCCAACCCGCCCTCCTCGCCGGCGCCTTTCTGGCCCTCGCCTCCGTTGCCGGAGCCAACACCCGCTTCCACCAGTACACCCGGCAGTTCCACGAGCCCGAGAACGCCGCCGTCCCGCTCGCCTCGGGCTACCTCGGCGGTGAGGGGGACGAATACCTGAGCGGCGGCGCCTTCCTGCCCGACGGGTCGCTGCTCCTGGCCGGCACCGCCTACGGTCCGGTTCTTACCATCGCGGGCCGGGCGCCCAGGGTCATCGGCCGCGACGCCCCTACGCCCGACTTCACCATGCCCATGCGGGGCGACCGGATCGCCCCCCCGAACTGGGGCCACACTCAAGGCGCGGGATTCATCGTGCGCCTGTCGCCCGCCTACGACCGAATCGTCGAGGCGGTCCGGTTCCCCTGGGGCGCCGGGTCGCTCACCGACATCGCGACCGGTCCGGACGGCGGCATCTACGTCGCCGGCATCCAGGGGGATCGGTTCGGCGACCTCACCCCGGCCCGGGAGGCGGGCGCCGAAGGGGTGACCGGACCGGACCGGATCTTCGTCGGGAAGCTGCGCCCCGACTTACGCGGGTTCGAGTGGTGCCTGACCCTGCGGGACGACGCGGGCGCGGCGCCCAAGCTCCGCACCCTGACCGACGGGAACATCGGGCTTGTCGGCGCCCATGCCTACCACATCACCCCCCGGGGCCAGATCGCCAGGGCCACGGAGATCGGGCTTACCGGAAGCTGGGTCCAGGGGATTGATTTCGAGACTCACGCCGAGGCGCGGGGTGGCGACGGCAACACCCGCACCGGATGGGAGCCATGGCGGCAGCCCAGCTTCCAGATGTTCAATGCCGACCGCGAGCACACCTTCAGCTTCTACCGCTGGTCCTCGCGGCTGGTGGGCACCAACTGGTCGCGGCTGGTGTCCGACTCGTCGACCCGGGTCGTCACCTTCGACCGCAACGGGAATGTGATCATGGGCGGGTGGTCGGACGGGGGCAACTCGGTGATGGCCCATGTGCCCTACGACCTCACCCGCAACGTGCGGGGGGCCATCGAGGAGCGGACCGGCCGCCGGACCGGCCTGCCGTTCAGCACCTGGGGGGCCGGGGTGGGCTCCTTCGCGCACATCAACAAGATCGATGTCGAGACCGGCGAGCCCCTGGCCTACACGCTGTTCATCGCCTATCTGGGCGACCGCAACCGGCCCAGTTCGGTCAGCCTCGACATGCTCGACACCGCCGTGGACAACTCGCTGCTGCTCAGCGGCAGCTCCGCCTACGGCCTGATCGAGACCGGGAGCACCAAGGTCAACACGCTGGATGCCGAGGCCGGCGACTACATCGGCGGGCGGTTCATCGCCGTGCTCGACGAGCCCTGGGGCAACATCCGGTTCTCCTCGGCCCTGCCCGGGGGTGGCCAGGTGAATCTCAAGCGGCACTCCCGGAACCGCAGCGCCGCCATCGGGACCGACTCCGCCCGCATCGGCGACAAGACCCGGGTGGTCTTTGTGGGGGGCGCCGTCGAGCACGAGAAGTTCCGGCGCGTCGGGGGGCCCCAGGCCGGCTTTGGCGGCGGCCATCTCGACGGCCAGTTCGTGGTGCTCGAGATGGACACCCTTGCCCCGCTCCCGCCCTTCGAGCCCCAGGTCCCCACCTCCGCCGGGCGAAGCGTGTCCCTGCCCGACACCGACCGCGACATCGACGGCCTGTTCGTGGTCAGCGAAGGCATGAACCGCCACCACAGCGTGCTGGTCCTGCGCGACACCACGGCCCGGAAATGGCCCGCCATCTACCTGGGCCGTCCCGACGGCCAGGGCCAGGTCGACACCCGCGGACGGGGCGCCTTCACCCTTGTCGGCGCCCCGGAGCAGGTGGAGCTCCGCGAGGGCGCCCACCAGCATCGGCGCCTCGGAGGCACCTACGGTTCCGGCGACTACCCCGGGCTGGAGATCGCGGTGACGGTGACCGGCCCCGAGACCGCCACCGGCACCATCGCCTACAACGGCCGCACGCTGGAGTTGGAGGGCCGCCTCTCCATCCGCGACTCCCGGCCCTCCGGCCGGGGCGTCAACCTCCGGGGCCTGTTCCGGGCCACCAAGGCGCAGCTCGGCCTCGACGGCCGGGATCCGGACGATGCCGAGGACGAGATCCTCATCGAGTTCTGGGCCCCCGGCCGGCCGGCCCCGGACACCATGCGGCGGGAGGCCGCCGCCGAACCGGCGGCGCCGGAGGTTCCGGAGGATCCGGTGGCGGTCGCGCCCCCGGCGGATGCCCGCGCCCTCCGCGAATGGACCGACCAACAGGGCCGCACCATCCGGGCCCGGCTGCTCGCCCGGCAGGACGACCTCATCCGCATCGAGCGCGAGGACGGGGAGACCTTCGTGATCCGCATCGACCTGCTCAGCGAACCGGACCGGGCCTTCGTCGCGGAGGCCACCGGATCCTGAGCCGGACCGAGGTCACCGCCGGAGGAAGAACTCCACCTCGCCGAGGGGCCCGAAGTCGATCCGCCAGATGCCGGGGACGGCGGGCAGGGTGATGGGCGACAGGTTGCCGGTGATGATGATGTCGCCCGGCTTGAGCCGCCAGCCGCGGCGGGTGCCCTCGTTGATGATCCACCGGGCCGCCGCCAGGGGGTCGCCCCCGTAGGCCGCCGCGCCGGTGGTGTCGACGCGCCGCCGTCCGTCGGAAAACACCGTCACCGGCAAGGCGGCCAGGTCCAGGCCGTCCAGCGACACCGGTTCGCCCACCACGTACCCTTCGGACCCCAGATTCGAGGCGATGAGATCGGTCCGGACCAGGGTGCGGCCGCGCTCGAAATCCACCCAGGGCAGTTCCACCACCGGCACCGCCGCCTCCAGATAGTCCGCAAGGTCCGCGGCGGCGGGCAGGGGGCCCAGAATCGCCCTCCGGACCATGAAGCCGATCTCCGGCTCCACGAACATGAATCCGTCCCTGGGGATGGCGATGCGCCGGCCGGGGGTCTCCCGACGGTTCTCCCACAGGACGCCCACGGCGGGCTGGACGGCCCCGTAGCGCTCCATCTCCCGCTCGCTGGACAGGCCGATCTTCAGCCCGCCCGCCCGGTCGTGCCGCATCCGCGACTCGACGAACCGGTGCTGGACGCCATAGGCCTCGCGCTCGGTCCACTCCGGGAACCGGGCGCTTACCACCGGGGTGCGTCGGTCCCGACGCCACGCCTGGTACAGCACGTCGCCCATGAACCGGACGTTCTGCGGGTCGTCGGGATTGAACGGCGCGCGGGTCGCGCATCCGCTCGCCAGAAACGACGCCGCGAGCAGGCCGGCCCCCAGAAGCGCTGGCCCGTACTCCCGTGGACGCGGGGCGGCCATGGCCTTCACCGGGAAGGGGCCGGCGAGGTGGCGGAGCCGTCGGGGTCCTTCTTGCAGCCCGGGCACCGGATCTTCTCGCCCTTGTAGGTGATGCTGCCGCATCCGCAGGATGTGAAGGTCTTCCCCCGGAAGATCAGTCCCACGGCCATGAGCAGGGCGAACAGAAGCAGAGCGGCCAGGACCACCCCGAGAAGAAATAGGAAGTTGGTCATGGGACCACTATGCCGCGACTTGCCTCGCTCCGCAACCGGGTTGGGACGGCCCGCGTGTCTAGTGCTGCAACGCTCTCCGATCTGTCGTATAGTGGGGGCGTTATGAAGCGTCTACGCATCCTTCCCCTGGCCCTGGCCGCCCTCCTCCCGGTCCGCCCCGCGCTGGCCGAGGCTCCGGAACCCCGAACCGCGCCGCCGGCGGGGGACGGACCGGTCTATGTCCTGCCCATCCGCGACGCCATCACCCCCGCGCTGCTCTATATGATGCGGCGTGGCCTGGCCGAGGCCGAGCAGGCCCAGGCCCAGTGCGTGATCATCCCCATGGACACCCCCGGGGGCCGGGTGGACAGCGTGGAGGAGATCAACCAGCTCCTGGCCCGGGTCACCGTGCCCGTCTACACCCTGGTCGAGCACAACGCCATCTCGGGCGGCGCCCTCATCTCCATCGGCACCGACCGCATCTACATGCAGCCGGGCAGCAAGATCGGAAACGCCATGCCGGTCCGCCTTGGCGGCGACCTCGCCCCCGCCGAACGGGAGAAGGCCGAGACCTACGTCGCGGCGGCCGCCCGGGCCACCGCCCAGCGCAAGGGCCACAACCCCGACGTGGCCGAGGCCATGGTCCGGCAGTCCTTCGAGCTCAAGATCGACGACGAGGTGATCAGCCCGGCCGGGCAGGTGCTTACCCTGACCTCCGAGGAGGCAGTCCGGACCTTCGGCGACCCGCCCACGCCCCTGCTCGCCGCGGGAATCGTGGACTCCCTCGATGACCTTCTGGAGACGCTGGGTATCGCCGGAGCGGAGATCCTCCGCTTCGAGGTCTCCGGGGCCGAACGGGTCGCCCAGTGGCTGACCCTGGCCGCCCCGCTCCTCATCTCGCTGGGCTTCCTGTTCATCTACATCGAATTCAACACGCCGGGCTTTGGGTTCCCGGGCATCATGGGGGCCCTGTTCATCGTTCTGGTCCTGCTCGGACACCACATCGCCGGGCTCACCGGCAAGATGGATCTCGCCATCATTCTCGTCGGCGTGGCCCTCCTGCTCATCGAGGTGTTTGTGATCCCCGGCTTCGGGGTCACCGGCTTCGCGGGCCTGGCCCTGATGGGGATCGGGCTGATCATGTCCATGGTCTACCGGTTCCCCGGCGATCCCTGGATCCCCACCCTGCCCGAGCTCCGGCTCCCCCTGCTCAAGCTGACCGGATCGGCCCTGCTCACGGTCATCATGGCCTCGGTGGTCGGCCGGTTCCTGCCCCGGTCGCCGGTGGCCCGTCGTCTGGTGCTCTACGACGCCATCGGAGGCCATCTGGGCCCGGACGCCGCCGACCCGTCGGCCCCGGCCTCGCTCGTGGGCGAGCGTGGCCTGGCCTCGACCCGGCTCACCCCGTCCGGTACCGCCGAGATCGGAGGCCGGCGGCTTTCCGTGGTTTCCAACGGCGAATTTGTCGACGCGGGCAGCCCCGTGGTGGTGGTCCAGCACCAGGGGGCCCGCGTCGTGGTGGAACCCGCGCCGGAGGAGGCGTCCGCATGAGCCCGATGGAACAGGCCTACCTGATTCTGCTCCTGGCCGGTCTCATCATGATCGGCTTCGAGATGTTCCTGCCCGACGGCATCGTGGGGGCTATCGGCGCGGTCGCGCTCGCCGCCGCCGCCGTGGTGGGGTTCTTCGTGTTCGACACCGCGTGGGCGGTGCTCAGCGCGATGCTCATCTTCGTGGGCTCGCTGATCAGTCTGTTCGTCTGGATATGGATCGTGCCCAAGACCCGGGTGGGCCGCGCCCTCACCCTCACCGAGAGCCTGGCCACGGCCAAGGCCGGGGACAACCGGATCGATGCGCTGGTCGGCAAGGAGGGGGTCACCCTGTCGCCGCTGCGCCCGTCCGGTCTGGCCCGGATCGACGGGCAGCGGATCGATGTCCTCGCCGACGGCGTGTCGATCGAGTCCGGCACCCCGATCCGGGTCGTGGATGTCCACGGCAACCGGATTCTGGTCCGCCCTCTCCCTCCCCCATGATCCGCACTGGGGCCACGGGCCTCCTGATCCTGGCTCTGGCCGCGACGGCCCGGGCCGACGAGGCCGATCCGCCGCCCGAGCCGCCCCCGGCCGAGTGGGAGGTCGCGGAAGCCGACGCCGTATCCGAGAGCTGGGTCGTCACTCCGTCGGCCCGGGTGGCCGGCACGGTCACCGAGGATCTCTTTCTCCTGGCCGACCGGGCCGAGATCTCCGGAACGGTGGCGGGCGACCTCTGGGTGGCCGCCAGCACCCTGGACCTGTCCGGCGACTTCGGGGACGATGTCCGGTTTCTGGCCCGCATGGCCACGGTCAGCGGCACCGTGGCCGGCAATCTCCGGGCCCAGGGACAGGCCATCCAGATCACCCCCGACGCCCGCATGGCCGGGAGGCTCTGGCTGGACGGGGTCACGGTGGTGGTCCAGGGACAGGTCGAAGGTCCGGCGCGGATCCGTGGCCAGGACGTGACCGTGGGGGGCGTGCTGGCCGGGGATGTGCGCATCGAGGCGTCGGAGGTCACGCTCCTTCCGGGAACGAGGATCGGGGGCGATCTGGTCTACGTCTCCTCCCGCGCCCTGGTGCTGGATCCCGGGGTGGAGGTGGCCGGCGAACTGATCCGCGAGGATCCCCCGCCCCGTCGGGGCCTGGGAGCGGCGGATGCGGCCGGCCGTCTCGCCTTCTGGGTGGGCGCCCTTCTGGTGGCCACGGCCCTCCTGGCCGTCCGCCCGGGGGTTCTGGTGGTTCCGGCCGTGCATTTGCGCGAGGCCCCTCTGCGCTGCCTCCTCCTGGGGTTTCCCGCGCTTATCGCCGTCCCGATTCTCGCCCTGCTGTCGGCCATCTCCCTGGTCGGGCTGCCCCTCGGCCTGATCCTGGCCGGCGTCTACGGGTTCGTCACCTACACCGGGAAGATGGTGATGGCCCTGGCCCTGGCCATGGCGATGACCCGTCGCCTCCCCGCCCGCCGCCGCGACGCCCTGCTGTTCCTGCTGCCCGGGCTCACCGCCTACTACGCCCTCGGCCTGATCCCCGCCCTCGCCGCCCCCCTCTGGATGCTCGCCGCCGCCTACGGTCTCGGCGCCCACCTCGCCGCCACCCTCCGCCGCCCCGCTCCCCCACCCCCGGCCCCGCCTTCCGGCACCGGGTAGGGACAGGCCTCACCCACCCCCCACCCGCCATGCACAGGCCTCCTCGCCCCCGCCACCGGCCGGTAGGGACAGGCCCCGTGGCCAGGGACAGGCCTTTCCAAGTAGGGACAGGCCCTACCGCCAGAAGTGTGCCAATTTGGCACCCGAGAATTTTTCTGTGGAAAAGTCCGCTCCGGTTTCCTGTTAAGAGGTATAGGCATCCCTCCATGCCGGGGGGATGGCCGACCGGGAGACATCGCCATGCGCGCACGAAGAATCCGGGGCCGGGGACAGGCCTGCTACCATGTCATGAGCCGCATTGTGGACCGCATGCCCAGAATGGGCGAGGAGGAGAAGGGACGCTTCCTGGACCTCATGCGGGCCTGCGGGGAGTTCGCGGGGGTCGAGGTCCACACCTACGCCCTCATGGACAACCACTTCCACATCCTGCTTCAGGATCCCGGCGGCGAGCCGCCCGACGAGGCCGAGGTGCTGCGGCGGATGAGGGCTCTCTACGCCCCCGCCGAAGTCCGCGAACGCCAGGCGCAGTGGGCGGCCTGGCGGGCCGAGGGCCGCCCGGATCTGACCGAGGCCGACCTCGACGCCCTGCGGGCCCGCATGGGCGATGTGTCGGAATACATGAAGACCCTCAAGCAGCGGTTCACCCAGTGGTATAACCGCCGCCACCGGCGCAAGGGCACGCTTTGGGAGGAGCGGTTCAGGAGCGTGCTGGTGGAGGACGGGGACGCGTTCCGGATCGTGGCCGCCTACATCGAGCATAATCCGGTGCGGGCTGGCCTGGTGGAACGTCCCGAGGAATACCGTTGGTGCGGCCGGTGGCGGACGGAGCGGATTTTGGACGGCCCCGACCCTTTGCCTTCTCGAAGCATGGAGGAGATCACCCAATCCCTAGCCGACGGAGACCGCCTCAGCCTCCCAGACCTGCTGGCCTGCCGGGTGCGTCACCTGACCGACGGCGTGGTGTTCGGGACTCGGGAATTCGTCGAGGATACGCTGCGTACCGCGAATCCCGGCCGCGATTCGGCTCCGCGAAGCCGGATCCTGCCCCTACCCGCAACCGGGCTCGGTAACCTCTTCGCCGGCCGACGCCTCCGGGGGCCTACCCTGATTCCCTCCGACCCTGTGCCGGTCTGACGGGAACCGCCTCAAGCCACATAGCGCGGAGCCGGCCGCTGCCCTCCCGGAAGCCCGGAGCCGCCGAAGTCTGCTTCCGAATCGTCCATTGAGGCAGCGGAACCGCCCGGCCAGAGCAGGTCTGGTTGCGGGCGCCCCGTTCTTTCTCTCGCTCCCCTCCTTTGCTCGTCTGACACCGCCCAATCCACCTACAAGACCGCTCCTCCCCGGGAGGGCCTGTCCCTTCGCTACCCAATGGGGCCTGTCCTCATCTGCCAGGGTCTGTCCCTATGATCCGGCTGAAGGCAGGGCCTGTCCCTGCCTCTCCAAGGTCTGGACGGAGTAGTCCAAGGTCTGGACGTGAACGTCCAATGCCTGGACAAAAGCGTCCAAGGTCTGGACGGGAGCTGGGGACTTGGCGGGGCCTGTCCCTGCCGGGGGAGGCCTGTCCCTTGGGTGGCTACTCGACCTCGAGGACGAGGCCTTTCAGGTAGAGCGCCTCGGGGAAGGTCAGGGGGACGGGGTGGTCGGGGGGCTGGAACCAGCGGTGGAGGAGCCTGGCGTCGCGGCCGGCGTCGATGGCGGCGTCGGCCACCACCTTCTGGAACAGGTCGGGGGCCATCACGCCGGAGCAGGAGAAGGTCACCAGCCGCCCGCCCGGGCGGAGCAGCTTGAAGGCGAGGAGGTTGATGTCCTTGTAGCCCCGGCAGGCCCCTTCGACCTGCCCCCGGGTCTCCGCGAACTTGGGCGGATCCAGGACGATCAGGTCGAATGTCCGGGCCCGGTCCCGGAACCCCCGCAGCACGTGGAACGCATCCCCTTCCATGACCTCAGATCGGCTTGAGTCCAACTGGTTCCGCTCAAGGTTCCGCCCCAGTCCGGCCAATGCGCCTCCGGAATTCTCGACGCTGGTCACCCGGGCCGCACCACCGGCCAGAGCGTGCGCGGTAAACCCTCCCGTGTAGGCGAACGCGTCCAGCACCTCCTTCCCCCCGACCATGCCCCCCATCTGAAGCCGGTGCTCGCGCTGGTCCAGATACCACCCGGTCTTGTGTCCCCCCACAATGTCCGCCTCGAAGCTCAGGCCGCCCTCCCGGACCACCCCCCCTTCCGGAGGCGTCCCCACAAGGGCGCCGGACCGGTCCGACAGGCCCTCGCGGGCGCGACCTGCGCCCTCCGACCGCTCGAACACCCACGCCTCCGGGGCCAGGGACTGGAGAGTGTCAAGGATCACCGACCGCCAGTGTTCCGCGCCGACGCCAAGGAACTGGGTCACAAGCCCGTCGGCCAATTGGTCCACGATCAGACCCGGCAGGCCGTCCGCCTCCCCGAAGACCCTTCGGCACCCACCGCCCGGTTCGGGAAGCCCCAGACGGTCCCGGCGGGCCCAGGCCGAGGCCAGGCGCGCCCGCACCAGGGCCTCGTCAAGAGGCGTGGCCTCGCCGAACGTCCACATCCGGGCCCGGATCTGCGAAGCCGGCGCGTACGAGGCCATGCCGAGGAGATCGCCTCGCGACGAGCGCACCTCGACCGGCGCTCCGGGCGCCGGATCCCCCTCCACCCGCGCCACCGCGCCCGCGAACACCCAGGGGTGTCGGCGGAGGACGGACCGCTCGCGGCGGGGATGCAGATGGAGCACGGCCATTCGCGGAGCCTGCCCGGAAGGTGCGTGCGGGGCAAGCGCCGTGACGGGCTCGGCACGGCTCCGAGACACCATGCACACCATGCCCCACAAGCCCCGAATGGCCAACAGAATGGCCCAGACGTGGCACGGGGGCGCCTGCCCCCGTGCCCTGCCCCCAAGACAGGCCGTCGGCCCCGAGAACCCTACGGAGCCGCCCGAAGGACCCCAAGTGGCACGGGGGGAGGCCCCCCCGTGCCACGGGAAAGCCGCCCCACATCCCACGACTTGTCCGACGTAGCGTCCTCGCGAAGTCGGATCGCACAACCCACGTCGGCCATGGTCTCTCCCCTCATCCGGCTAGCCCACCAGGTTAGCGGCCTTCACGGCTCTGAGACACCCATGCACGCCATTCCACGCGAATTCATTTCCGCAAGCAGGTTGCGTCCAAAGGCACCCTCCAACCCGGATCACGGTCTTTCCGGGGCCAGCCAAAGCGGCGTCGCCGGGGTCGCGGCGGCCCCTGCCGGGCGTGGGGACCATGGTTCGTGCCGCAGGCCAGGTGCCGTGCGGGGTTCCATGCCGCCGCAGTCCATGTTCGTGGCCCGTCGGCCCGACGGCCACCGTTATGGACTGCGGTGGCATGGGACGCCCCAGGACCAGCGCTCACCTTGAATCGTCCCGGTCCTTCAGGCCGCATCGTATCCTCACCCCGTGCGACACCGCCTTGGCTCCGCCGGTGGCGGATCGGGCATGCGGCACCGAAGCACCTTGACCACCACCCTTGCGCGCGGCCGCGCTCTTCTGCGCCCGGAAGGTCCACGTCGGAGCGTGGACCCACCACGGGGGCCGGCCGACGGAGTTCGACCGCCCGTCGCCTGCCCGCGCGAGGCACGATCCCGGGCCGACCATGGTCGCCGAAGGCGCGGTTCATGAACGGGCCAGGACCACACCTCGCTCGGCTCCGGGCTAGAAGCCCGGGCCACGGAGGGACCGGCCCACATCCCACATCTCACAACCCACAGCGCGCTCGCCGTCTCTCCCCTCATCCGGCTGAACCCCGCCGCGGCGGGGTTCAAGAGGCGGCGACGGACCTCTGCCCCCCCATGCCCGCACGCATCGTTTCCAGGCATTGACCCGCCATGCGCATGCGGGCATAGTACCGCCATCGGGGCGGGTATGCCCCGCAACAGCCGACACCACCAACAGGGAATCAGGTCATGGAAGTCATTCTCACCATCGCTGCCATTATCGGTCTGATCATCGCCCTCATCGTCGTGGGCATGGCCTTGTCGGTCATCACGGTTTGGGTGCGCGCCTTCGTGTCCAACGCCCGGGTCTCCCTGATGTCGCTGGTGGCCATGAAGCTCCGCAACGTGCCGCCGAAACTGGTGGTGAACGCGCGGATCCAGGCGGTGAAGGCCGGTCTCGACATCACCACCAACAAGATCGAGGCCCACTACATGGCCCGGGGCAACGTGATGAACGTGGTCCAGGCCCTGATCGCCGCCGACAAAGCCAGCATCGAACTCTCGTTCCAGCGCGCCGCCGCCATCGACCTGGCCGGCCGCGACGTGTACGACGCGGTGCGGACCAGCGTCTATCCCAAGGTGATCGACTGCCCCGACCCCTCCAAGGGCACCAACATGCTCGACGCGGTGGCCAAGGACGGCATCCGCCTGCTGGTGAAGGCGCGGGTCACGGTGCGGGCCAACCTCGACCGGCTGGTCGGCGGCGCCACCGAGGACACCATCGTGGCCCGCGTCGGCGAAGGCATGGTGACCACCATCGGCTCCTCGGAGAACCACAAGAAGGTTCTCGAAAACCCGGACATGATTTCCCGCGTCGTATTGCAACGCGGGCTGGACGCCGGCACCGCTTTCGAAATCCTGTCCATTGACATCGCGGACGTGGA
>PXDE01000263.1 GCA_003566475.1 PVC group bacterium
CCCTGCCCCCAGCGCCTCGTGGACATCCAGAGCCTGCCTCAGGAGCCGGGCATCGGGCGACCGGAAAAGGGCCCGCACGGAGACGGCAGCCATCACCACCAGCAGGGCCAGCGCCGCCGCGCGGGCGGGCATCACACCCCGGCGATCCAGAACCAGACAGCCCGCCACCGCCACCCCCAGGGCAAGCAGGAGGACGATGGTCATGGTCCCGGCCCCCTGGCCAACCGCCAACCACCGGGCCTGCGGCGGACTTCGCTCCAGATTGTCCCTTCCATCTGGAACAGGTTCCCCGCCGAGCCCCGGCCTGTACAGTTCGGGGTGCTCGGATCGACGGCCCGGCCGGCCATGGAAAGACGTTCAGGGATGGCTCTCCGCTCGCGGGAAGGTCTCGTAGTAGCGCGCGAACGCTTCGTCCTCGTGCTCAAGGTTCCGCTGCACGGTCTGGAAGTCTAGCCCTCCCCGGGCCGTGACCAGCAGGTCCGGCAGGGCTAGGGAGGGATGCCCCCTAAGGTCGTCGATGGTGCGTCCTTCGTAGACCAGAAGCGGCCGGTCTCTCAGCAGGGCCGCACTCCCCGAGCCCTCCGGCAGCCCCATGAGCGAAACCACCACCGCCGCCCCGGGAACCGAGTCCAGCGCCTGCCTCAGCATCGGGACGCGCAAGGGCTCCACGCTGTGGTGCTGGTGGTCATAGCCGGGCCGGTCCGAGACGTCGAACACCCTCACGGAAGGCCCCTCCGGACCCAAGGTCTCCCGTAAGGCGAGCAGCAGGATGCTCCAGCGTCGGTCCGTCGCCGGATCCTGCTGGGTGGAAAGCACCATCAGCACGGGCCCTTGGTCCGGACGGTCCAAGGCCAGAATCCTCCTGGCCAGTTCCCGGCCCAGAACCCGGTCGGCCAGGAATCGGTCGTATGGCGACACCCCGCCCACGTCGTCGGGCATTGGGGGATCCTGGCCCGGGCCGCATCCGGACGACGCCAGCAGCACCGCCCCCGCGAGCGCGCCGAGGAGGCGTCGACCTAGCCAGCCGGGGGAAGGATGGTCGGGCATGCGGGCCGATCAGAACGCGAAACGGGGGTACCGGGCGGGATCCCGGTCGCCCAGTCCGGGCAATTCCTCCCGCCGGAAGGCGCGGGCGTGGCCGTCCATCATCACGGTGCCGGTCATGGTGCCTCCCATGTGCCGGGCCACCACCCGGGTGGAGACCCGGTTGTACTGCCAGACGCCATCGGTCATGGAGATGATCGAGGATGGCTCGGGAATCCGGTCCAGCGTGGTCCGGAAGGGCCTGGCATGACCGGTCTCCGGGGCGTTCCGCGCGTAGGGCACCCGGCCCACCTGCCAGGTGTCGCCGTTGACCCCGTACCAGGAGGGGAAGAAGTGGTAGGTGCAGGTGGGCTCGTGCTGGCTCCATCCATGGGGCTGGCCATCCACGTTCAGACTCGCCATCCAGGCCCCATAGGCCCCCGGATCGTTGAAAACGTTGGGGGTGAACGCCCCGATCTCCCAGGTTCCGGAGGGGCAGCGGAAGATGGTCCGGGCGCGGTTGGCCGGCATCTGGCTGGGATCGTCGGTGAGCGGAGGCCGCTGGACGAAGCCCTGCTGGATCAGCGTGGAGAAGAGGTGGTGGTTCCACCGGTAGTCGGGATGCTCCCAGAGGTCGTCGCTCGGCATCAGCCAGGGCCGGCCGTCGGACGAGGGCAGAAGCCCTTCCCGCTCATCCGTGTAGGCCATGGCGGCCCGGTGCAGCTCGCTGAGGTTGGTCAGGCAGGCCACCATGCGGGCCCGCTCCAGGGCCGAGGTCAGGGTGGGGGTCAGCAGAGCCAGGAGAATCAGGAGGATGGCCACCACCACGATCATTTCAATGAGGGAGAAGCCGCCCTGTCGCGGGGCAATGCCTCTTCGCGGCCCTTCGGCTCCTCGGGGGTGGTTCACAGGTGTTCCTGGCATGGACGGTGCGTGCCTCATCATAGGACAGACCCGGGGCTTCCATTTGTCAGTCTACCCTCGCCCGAGGCGGCCGTTAAGCCGGAGCCTGGCCGGGTTCTGGTGACGACGACGCGCATCAGTAGTTCCCGAACCGCCACCGGGGATACAGGGTGGGGTCGGTGGACCCGTGCGGGGGCAGCGTCGCGGTCTCGAAATGGCGGACCGAGCCGTCCATCATGGCCAGGTTGGTGTGGGTGCTGCGGAGATGGCGGGCGTTGACGCGCGAGGTGACCCGGTTCACCAGCCAGATCCCGTCGTAGAGGCTGATCATGGCGGTGGGATTCTGGACCCGGTCGATGTGCTGCAACGTGGGGCGGCGGGGATCGGACCCCCCGTCGTTGGGATTGCGCAGGTAGGGATACCGGTCCCCGTAGAAAGTGTCGCCGTTCAGCCCGTACCAGACGGGGAACCAGTGATAGGTCGCCTCGGTGGACGGGTTGTTGGGACCGTGGGGGACGTCGGTCACCGGGTATTCGGTCATCCATGCCCCCTTCCCCCGCTCGTCGAACATGGAGGAAGGGGTAAAGACCCCGATCTCATACCTCCCCGAAGGACACCAGAACACGCTCTGGCCCCGGGGCGGCATCACCGAACTGTCCTCGGTCGTCGGGGGCTTGGGGAGGTAGCCGGCCTTGACCAGAAGCGTCGGCCAGGATCCTGCCCAGCGATGCATCACATCCGCCTCCCAGTATTCCGGATACAGCCGCCACGGGCGGCTGCTCGACGGAGGGAGGATGCCCTCCTTGTCCTCCGCGAAGGCCAGGATGCCCTGATGGATGGTCCGAAGGTTGGCGGAGCACTGGACGAGCCGGGCCCGTTCCATCGCCGCCATCAGGGTGGGCGTGAGCAGGGCGAGCAGGATGATCAGGATGGCCACCACCACGATCATTTCGATCAGCGAGAAGCCGGCATGGCGCCGACATGGGAGGAAGCGACTCATGGACGACCTCTGGGGGCAGGGGCGGTTTCGGCCCGCTCCTCAACATACCACGCCTGGAACATGGCGCCAGGATCACGGCGCAGGGCGGGGAAGGTGTCGGGATCGGGAGGGATGGGCCGCGGGGCCACCGCCGTGCGGATCACGCCCGTCTCGAGATAGGGGCGGACAATCTCGAGGCCACCAGGATTGTATACCACCACCGGCCCGCCGAACGCCCGCAGCGCGGCCGGGTC
>PXDE01000342.1 GCA_003566475.1 PVC group bacterium
AGATTCGGCAGTTGCCACAGACCAGACCTGCTGCGACCCCTCCGGGGTCGGTCCTATCCTGGGGCACGGGATCCGGGGGTGTCGCTCCGCTTACCCCCGGCTAATGGCTGGCACCCCTCCGGGGTGGCTGGGACTTATGCGACCCCGGAGGGGTCGAAGCGATTAGCCGGGGGTCGAGCAGCGCGACACCCCCGGAACGCGTTCCCCGCAACGTCCGACCCCGGAGGGGTCGCAGCAGGCACGTCTTGCGTGCCAAGGGCGCTCTTCCGGGCATCACCCATTGGGTGCAGGCGTTGGCCTTCGCAAGAGTCTTCTCAGAAGTCGTTTACGTTTACCATCGCTGGCCAACTGCCGGATCTAGGCTGAAGGGGTCAGGGAAGGTGCTCCAGATCGTCGAGATCCTTGTGCCGACCGGCCGCGAGCTTGTTGGCCTTGAGATCCGCCAGAGAAATCAGGTTCACGGTGACATCGCCTAGGGCTACACGTTCGCGCCGGGCGAAGCACGCGCTGAACTCGACGCCCGAGATGTCGGTCTGGATCTCCAGGCGCATCGGAGGGAGCCCCATGCGGATCACCTTGCCCTTGTCGAGGAGCAGGCCGAGACCAACTCAAGAAGTCGGCGAAATCTCGGGGGAACGCGGTAGCCATATACGACCTGCCGGTTGATCTCCAAGGCCCGCAGCCGTTCCTCGGGCGGGCGCGTCCACCAGGTGCGGTCGCCATCCGGATCCCCAAGGCCGGTGACGGACAAGGCCGTCCGGTCCACCCGAAAGTCCTCCGGGCGGAGCGGGGCGGCGCCGGTCCCCGTACCACGGGGGAGGGCGGAACCTGAACGTGCAGATTCGGGCTCGGGTTTCCTCATCCCCGGAAGGGTAGCCTAGGCGTGACTGGGCTGGAAGCGAGAAGTCCGGGCGGCCAAACGCTTGGCGCGTTCGGCTACGGGTTCCGCAAGGGGCGCGGTCAGGCGGGAACCGCCTCGTCGATCTGAAGCAGGACCGCGCTCCCGGCCTTCGCGGTGGTGATCAGGAGGCGGGCTTCCCGGTCCTCTTGCTTCACCTTCGCGGGTTCGCGGACTACCGGTTCGCCGGTACGATGCGTGGTCCTGATGGCGCGTCGGATGGCGCAGCCGGAGCAGTGGATGGTGTTCCCGCATCCGCCCGGCTGGTTCGCGTGGGCGCATTCGAACACGTGGCCGACGGTTTCGGGTTCCGGGTTGGACGCGGGCGCGCGCCGGACACGTCGGCGATGGGCCTCGCGGTTCCGCAGGTGGATCCGGTGCGCCCTGTCCACCAGCAGCACGGGGGTGTCCAGCGTGTCCAGGAATCGGGCCAGGTCGGTGCCCAGGGGACGGGTGAGCTCGTCCAGGCAGGATGCGCAGACGCCATGAGTCACCGGCTGCCGGTCGCCGGCATCCGGCCGGGGGTCGCGCAGCACTTTCTTGCACCACGCGCACTGGCTTCGCATCTCGGATAGGGCCGTCATGGAGCATCCTCGCGGGCGGTTCCCGCGAGGCGCTCGCCACCCTGCGGTCTCGCGTTGCGTTAATCTACTCTGCCAGAACCACTGGAGAACGCAAACGTGGAGGCACTCCTCGGGGCGAGCACGGCCGAAGGCACGCCATCGAGGGCCAGGGAGCTTCGGGCTTCGCAGACGGCAAAGGCTACGGGGCTAGGGGCTCGACGGCGAAGTCCGCGAACCGGGCGGGGTCGTCGAAGGATCCGAGGCCGATCCGGCCCTCCGGCCAGGCTTCGTCCCGCGCGGTGAGGGTCGGGGTGTCCATGTCGTCGACATACACCCGGATCTCGCCGTCGCGCCGGTGCTCGACCCGGATGCGGTGCCACTCCCCGATAAGCCGGGGTTCGGGATCGCGCTCCCGCTGGATGGGCGTGCGGGTGGCTCCGTCCACCTTCATGATGACATGATGGGTCCGGTTGTCGCTGTCGTTGCTGATGTGAGCGTAGTAGTACCGGGTGTCGTCCTGGAACCCGAAGAGGATCACCACATCACGCCCCCGGACCGTGTTCGGTCGCAGGCTCCGGGCCCTTACGGTGATCGCCACATCGCGCTGGGGAGGAAGCGGGGCCAGGATGTACATGCCGGGGCGGCGCACCGGGGGCCGCTGGGGGCCGGTTCGGGTCAGCTCCAGCACCGGACGGCCCGCCTCCTCGACCACCCGGAAGTGCCCCTCGGCCAGCGGCTCCCAGGCTCCCATGCCGTCCGAGAAGTCGTCGCGGAAGGGCAGGGGGGCGCCCCGGCCGACGGCGGCCGACAGGCCCAGCGTCAGGAGAACGTTAAGGATAGGCCACACGGTCCGGATCGGGTCAGACCGCCCCGTCCACATAGCCCGGCCGGTCCCAGGGGGCGGTGTCTCCGGCCAGCCTGCGCTGCGCATCCTCGGACAGCCGCGCCATCTCGTCGCGGGCGAGGGGTTGGAAGTCGGCGGCCATGGCCAGGCTTTCCGCGAGCAGGGCCGCGTTGTCCTGCCCGGCCACGGCGGAATGCACGCCGTCGAGGGTCAGGGCATAGCGGATCAGGTCCACTCCGCGCAGGTCCGCGTTCCGGGCCTGCCGGAAAACCTTCATGGCAAACACCCCCAGGTTGCGCTCGCGGGCTAGCGGCAGCAGCTCGTCCTCATAGCGGCCCCGGTCCGGACGCGATACCGGGTACACCGTTAGCAGGGTGTCGGGGTCGAATCTCCTCACCGCCTCCATCAGGACGGCCGCGCCGTTGTGGCCGGTCACCCCGAGATGCCGGATCACCTTCTGGTCCTTCATCTTCCGGGCTGCGACCAGGGCGCCCTGCTCGATCGCGTCGAGCTCCTCGGCCCGACGAAGCTGATGGAAATGGTAGATGTCGAGGTGGTCGGTGCGGAGGTTGCGGAGCGAGGTTTCGAGGTCGCGCATGAATCCGTCATGATCCCGCCGCCCGCTCTTAGAGATCATGAACACCCGCTCCCGGTGCTTCTCGAGCACGGGTCCGATCATGCTCTCGCTGGCCCCGTAGCCCCGGGCGGTGTCCCAGCAGGTCGCCCCATGCCGGATCGCCGTCTCCAGGAGCGCCTCGCCCTCCTCGCGCCGGTTGCCGAAGGCCCGGGTATACACGCTGCCCAGCCCCAGGGTGAGGATCGGCACCTCGACGCCGGTGCGGCCCAGCACCCG
>PXDE01000330.1 GCA_003566475.1 PVC group bacterium
ATGGCGGAATGGAGTGGAAGCGGACGGCGCGTCCGGGTAGGATGCCGAGCATGGAACCGACCTCGCCTACGCTTCTGATCGCCGACGACGACGCCATGATCCGACGGGTGCTGAACAAGGTGTTCACCCGGGCGGGCTGGACCGTCCGGGAGGCAGGCTCGCACACCGAGGTGCCCGCCGCCGCCGCCCAGCCCCCGGTGCCGGATGTCCTGATCCTGGACCTCACCATGGATGGCCCGGTTCCCACCGAGTATCTTCCCGGGATCCTGGCCGCCCACCCATCGCTCCAGGTGTTCATCGCGACCGGCCATTTCGAGGATGATCAGCTCACCGCCCTGGTGGACGGGAAGCGGGTCCGGTCGCTGCCCAAGCCGTTTACGGGAACGGAGGCCCTCGAGGCGGTCCGGAGCGTCCGGGAATCGGCTCCGTAGGGGGTACGCCCGGACGCTCGATGCGGGGGATCAGGCTGATGTCCAAGGCCCGGGTCTGCCCGCCCCGGCCCACGCCGACCAGGAACCGGTCGTAGAAATCCCTGTTCTCGGCGAAGCCGCCGATCCGCAGCGGTTCGCCGTCGCGCACGGTGACCTCGGTGGCCACCCGTTCGAACCGGACCCGTTCGGGATGGCCCTGGACCTCGGCGGTCACCTCGGGAATCAGCCGGACATGGATCAGGGGGCCGTCGCCCACGATGGTCGGCAGCACCACCATCCGGGCCCCGATGAGCCGCCATCGGATGTCGGGGGTGCGGACCAGCCCGTGCCGAATCGCGTAGTCGAACAGCCATTCGGTGTAGGGGACTTCCTGACCCACCTCGATCACGCCTTCCCGCCCGCTGCTCACCAGGATCTCCTGGGTCGTCTGGGCCAGGGTCCGGGTGCGACGGGCCTCGATCGCGACATCGGCGGCGGCGGTGCCGGTGGTCCGTCCGTCGCGGTGCCGGATCCGGATCTCCGGACGTTCGAGGCCGGCGCGGACGTCCTCGGAGGTGCCGGCGTCCCGCGAGCGCACCTCGATACGCACGTTGGCGGCGGGGGCGGCGACCTCCCGGACCAGATGGGCCAGGGCCCGGTGCTCGTCCGCCGTCGCATTGGCCAGCAGCCGGTTCCGGGTGCGGTCGAGCAACACCCGGCTGGGCGGCGCCAGCACCATCTCGGCCGCCGCCTGCACGGTCGGGCCGTCCTGCACGCCAAGGGGGTAGACCCGGAACGACCGTTCCGCCGCCCCGGCCGGGCCCGCGAGCAGGGCGAGCAGCCCGGCCAGACCCGCCATCCTTCGCCATGTGATCATGCGCGCCTCCGGTGATTGCGACACCAACCTACGCCGGTCGGACGGACCAGTCCAGCGGGCCGGAGACGAAGAGAGGTCGGGGGTCAGTCCCCGCCGCTGGACTGCTGGGTTCAGCCGGATGAGGGGTGAGACGGCGGGCGGGATCCGGGATACGCGATGCGGGATGCATGGAAACCGAAGTTTGACCCTACTACGCTCCGCAGCGGAGCTACGTAGGGCAAGCTGACGAAGGCAAATTGACGAAGTGCGGAGTGGCCTTTTCGTGGCCCGCGGGGGGCCTCCCCCCGGGCCTCCGGGTTCCCTTGGGTTGCGGAAGGCTTCTCCGCGGCCAGCGGCTCCTCCTGGGGGCAAGGCACGGGGGCAGGCGCCCCCGTGCCACGTCGGAGCCATCCTGTTGGCGAGCAGTGGTTCGTGGGGCATGGCGTGCATGATGTCTCCAGAGCAGGCGGGCCCGACCGTGGCTTTTCTTCCGCCTCCGGATCCGTTATCCTGAGCCGATCAGCCTTTCCCCAGGAGCCTCCCCATGGACATGGACACGATCACGGTCGACGGCGTCAGCTACCGCGGCCTGCGGATTCCCACCGAGGCCTCGGTGATCCTGCTGATCCAGGCCCGCCGGGGGTTTGTGGGGTGCGGCTATTTCGACGTGGCCACAGCGGCGAAGCTCGGGGAACGGGTGGCCATCGTGCGCGGGGTGAACGCCTACGACGACGTGCTGGACGCGCCGGTGCGGGAGGTGAGCCCGGCCGCGGAACAGGCGGGGGTCACTCCGGGCATGTCCGGCCGCGAGGCGCTGCGCAAGCTCGACGCCTGACCGCCCAGGGCCGGCTCACTGGGGGGTGATCATCACCCCGAACCGCTCGACCCGGAAGGTCATGCCGACTTCGGGCAGAATGGTCTCCAGCGCCTTGCGGACGGTGACCTGGGTCAGGGCGGCGGTGAACACGGGCTCTCGTCCGTCGGGAAACGGCCGGACGATGATGTTGGGCCGCCCGCCCAGCGGACGTTCCCGCTGGATGACCTGCCGCAGGTGGTTGACGAGGTCGGGGACGGTCCATTCGCGGGCGTCGAGGTCGATCGTCACGTCGTCCAGAAACGAGGTGTCGACACCGCCCTGGGCGAAGACCCGGGGCGCCCACAGGAGCAGGGGGAGGAGCATCAGGGGGAGGAGGCGTCTCATCAGAAGAACCAGGTGCGCTTGCCGGCGGTGGCGGCCTTCCCCTTGCCCTTCTTCCCGTCGCCGCCGGACTCCAGGGCGCCGATATACTCCTTCATCTCCCGGATCTGGTCCTCAAGCTTGCGGGTCCGGTCGGTCTGGGCCTCGAGGGCGGCCACCTTCTCCTCCAGGGTCCGGGCCTCGCGCTGAAGCTGGTCCCGCTCGCGCTCCAGTTCCTGGACCCTGCCGTCCATGCCGGACGCCATCGACGCGAGCGCCTCGCTGTCGCCCTTGGGCAGGCTGCCTCCGGACTTCAGCGAGGCCAGCGCCTTGTGCAGGTAGTCGGTGGTGCCCTGGAGCTTCTCCACCCGGACCGTGAGCTCGGCCTTCTCGTGCCGGGCCGCGTCCAGGTCGGCCCGCAGACCGGCGGCCAGGGCCTCCTGCTTGCCGGCCGAGGCCCGGACTTCGTCGAGTTCCTTCTGGAGGGTGGCCAGGGACCGGTTCCGGGCCAGGAGGTCCTTGCGGAGATCCTTGATCTGCTGGTTGAGCACCTGGGCGACCTGCCGGGATTCGGCCGGCTCCGCCTCGTGGGTGGCCTCCAGCTGCTGCCGCATCGCCTCGATCTCGTCCAGCAGATCCTGCCGGTCGCCAGAGGCCTCGCGCAGATCCTTGAGCTGGCCGGAAAGTTCCTCGGCCCGGGCGGCCAGGGCCTTGCGTTCGGATTCGGTCGCGGAGAGGGAGGCTTCCAGCTCGGACACCCGGCGAACGGACTGCGCCGCTTCGGCCGAGGCGGCCTCCAGCGCCGCCAGCGCCTTCTCCTTCTCGCGCAGAGCCTCCTCCAGGGATGCCGTCCGGTCCGCCAGCTCGGCCGACGTCTTCCGGAGCTTGTCGCGCTCGGCGGCCGTCGCATCCTCGCGCTCCCGGGCCTCGCGGGCCTCGTTCTCCAGGGCCTGGCCCGATGCGGAAAGGGCCTCGACCTTCTCCGCCAGCTCGCGCCGCTCGGCCTGGAGGGAGGCCAGCTCCTCCTGCAGGGAGCCGCTGGCCGACTGGTCGCTGGCCCGCAGCTTCTTCAGGTCGTCGAGTTCGGCGGACAGGCTCCGGATGCGGCCTTCGAGATCGGCCTGCGCCTTCCGGGCCGCCTCCGCCGTCTCCTCGGCCTGATGGAGGGCGGTCTCAGCCCGGGTGGCCCGGGCCTCCGCCTCCTCCCGGGAGGATTCGGCCTGATCCGCCGCCGTCCGGGCCTCCTCGGCGCGGGCCCGCAGCGTCTCCAGCTCATCGGAAAGCTTCTGGCGGGCCGCCTCCACCGAGTCCGCCGCCTCCAGGCGGCTTCGGGCCTCGGTCAGCTCGGCCTCGAGGGCATCCCGGGTCCGCGTGATCTCCGTCCGCGCGGCCTCGGCCGCCTCCAGGCGGTCCCGCAGGTCCTGGACGACTTTGGCCTGGTCGCCGGCGCTGCCCCGCAGGCCTTCCAGTTCCTGGTTGAGATCGGCCAGGGCGCCCTCGAGCTGCTCGATCCGGGACTGGCGTTCGGTGTGCCCGGCCTGGACGTCCTCGAGGCGGGCCATGGCCTCGTCGCGGGCCTGGGCCAGCGAGGCGACCTCCTGGGCCCGGGCCTCGAGCGCGTCCCGCAGCTCCGCCACCTGGCCGTCCAGTTCCTCGCGGGCGGCCACCAGCGCGTCGCGGTCGGCCACCTCGGCCTGGGCCGCCTCGAGCCGGGCGGACAGATCCGCGACCCGGGCCTGGAGTTCGCTCTCCTCCCCGGCCACCATCTCCACCCGCTGCTCGGCCTGCTCGGCCCGGGCCCGCAGGGCGTCCCGCTCGTGCACGGCCTCGGCCAGCGCCTTGCGGGCGTCGGTCACATCCTGCTCCAGCGATTCCAGCCGCGCGGTGGCTTCGTCCAGCCGCTCCTCGAGCTGCTGGTTGAGGTCCTCCTGTTCGTGCAGCGAGGCCTCGAGCGCCCGCCGGGCTTCGGCGGCGCTGCGCACCTGCTGCTGCATGCCCGACCGTTCCTTGCTGAACTTGGCCAGCTCCGCCGCGGTCTTCTTCAGCTCCTGGGCGGCGGTTTCGGCCTCGGTCCGGGCCTGGGCCAGGTCGGCCTCCAGGGCGTTCACCTGCTCCTCCCGCCGGCCCGCCTCGGCCTCGGCCTCGGCGCGGGCCTTCCCGGCGGCGGCCGCGTCCGCGGCAGCCTGCTCCCCGGCGGACCGCACCTCCGCCAGCTCGGCCTCGATGCGGCCGATCGCCTCGCCCCGGCGGTCCGCCTCGGCCCGGGCCGCCTCCAGAGCGGCGGTCGCCTCGTCGAGCGCGGTCTGGGCGCGGGCCCGCGCGGCCTCGGTGTCGGCCAGCCGGGATTCCAGCGCCGCCGCCGTCTCCTCGGCTTCGGTCCGGGTCCGGGCCAGCTCGGCCTCCAGCTCGGCCCGGCGGCCGTCCAGGCTCTCCACCCGGTCCTGCAGGGACGCCCGGGCCTCCTGGAGCGACGCCAGTTCGGCCTGGGCCGCCTCCAGCGCCTCCTTCAGGCCGGCCTCGGTCGCCGCCGCCTCGCGGCGCAGCGTCTCGAGGTTGCGGGTGAGCTGGCTCCGGCCCTCCTTGAGGGTGGAGATCTCCCCGCGAAGCTGGCCGGCCGTCGCCGTGGCCTCCTCGAGCTCGGCCCTCAGCGCCTCGCGCTCCTCGGCCGCCGCCGCCGCCGCCTCGTTCAGCTCCTGAATGCTTCGGCCGCGCGACTCCGAGGTCTCGAGGGCCTCGGCCAGCGCCCCGTCCAGGCGGGCCGCCTCGGCCTCGGCCCTGGCCAGGCGCGTCTCCAGAGACTCGACGGTCCGCGTGGCCGCGACATGGTCCTCGGTGACCCGGTCCAGGGACGCCTGCAGCCCGTCCCGCTCCTCGGAAAGCGCTTCGACCTGGCTGGTCCGGGCGGCCAGCATCTCCTCCAGCTCCTGAACGGACGCGGCCTTCCGCTCGCCCTCGGCCACGGCCTCCTCCAGACGGTCGCGCAGGCGGTCGCGGTCCTGGCCCAGAGACTGCAGCGCGGCCTCGATCTCGCCCAGCTTCCGCTCCTGGGCCTCGCGGGTCCGGGTGAGCTCGTCCACCTGGGCGGACAGGCTCTCCTTCTCCTCGTTGACCGCCGCGAGCTGCTCGTTGATCTCGATCCGGGACGCCCGGAGCATGTCGAGATCCTCGCCGAGCTTGGCCAGGGACTTGGCCTGGTCCTCCTTCTCGGCCCGCAGGCCCGCCACCTGCTGCCGGAGCCCGTCGCGCTCCTCGCCCAAGCCTTTGAGGGCGGCCTCCAGGTCCTGGCCCTTCTTCCGCAGCGCGGCCAACTGGTCCGAGAGTTCGCCCACGGTGTCGGCCTTGCGGCCCAGATCGGCCTCGAGGTCCGCGACCCGGGCGGCAAGCTCCTCGCGCGCCTTCAGCACGTCCTGGAGCCGGGCGGTGATCTCCGACCGCTCGGCCTCCTCCTTGCGCACCTGGGCCTCGAGCTGGGAGCGGACCTGCTGGACCGCCTGGAGCTCCTTCTGCTGCCTGGCCGCCGAGGCGTTGGCCGCCTGAAGCGCGGTCTGGACCTCCGCGTGCTGACCGGCCAGCTCCTGCCGGGCCACCTCCCGGGCCTCGCTCTCCTCCCGGACGGTTCCCAGGGTGGTCTCGAGGTCGGCCATGCGGCTCTCCAGATCCTCCCGGGCCTCGGTGAGCGCCTTGACGTGGCGGGCGGATTCGGCCAGATCCCGGGACCGGGCATCGGCCTCCTGGCGCGCGCCGGCCAGTTCCTCGCGCAGGGCGGCCGCGGCCGTCCGCTCCTCGCCGAGCTCCGTCTCCATCCTCGCGGCGGCGGCCTGGAGCGTCTCCACCTCGGCGGCCAGCTCCGTCCGGCGGCCCTCGGCCTCGTCCAGCAGGGCTTGCAGCTCCTGGCGGCGCTGGGCGAGCCCGTCCCGCTCCTTCTGAAGCGCGGCCAGCTTCTTCTCGGCCTGCTTCACCTGGAGAGCCAGGGCCTCCTTGCCCGCCCGGTCCTGCAGGGCCTTGCCAAGCTGGCTTTCGAGTTCGGCCAGGCGCGCGGTGAGCGCCTCGGTCTCCTCGGCATCGCCCGACTGCGCGGCGGCCAGCGCCTCCGACAGCGAGGTCTTGTCCTTCTTGAGGGCGGCCACCTGGTCGCGGGCCTGCCTGAGTTCGAGGGCCACCTTCTCCTTCTCGGCCTCCAGCCGCTCCTGCAGGCCGGACTCCTGCTCGCCCACGGACTCCAGGCGCACCGCCAGCTCGGCGGCCTCGCGCTTCCGGGCCTCGGCCTGCTGCTGCCAGTCGCGCTGGGCCCGGGCCGCCGCCTCCAGGTCGGCCCGGAGCGTCTCCAGTTCCCTGGCCGCCCGGGCCTGCTCGGCCTGGCCGGCCTCCGTCGCCTTGCGGGCTTCCGCCAGCTCCCGCTCCAGGGCCCTGGCCTTTTCCGCCTCGCCGCGGAGGGTGGCCATCTCCTTCTCCAGCCGGGCCAGCAGCTTCTCCGCATCCTTGCGCAGGCCCCGCTCCTCCTCCAGCGCCCGCTTCAGATCGTCGGCCCCCGCCCCCGCCATCTGAGCCCGCTCCAGCTGCTCCTCCAGGCGCTCCTTCTCCGCCTTCAGGTGGCCCATCAGGGCGGTGAGCCGGTCCTGCTCCTTGCGCTCGGCCTCCAGCTCGCTGATCCGCGCCGCCCCGGACCGGGCCTCCGCCTGGAGGCTGCGGATCTCGGTGGAAAGCTGCTTCACCCGGTCTTCGGCCTTGCGCAGCTCCTTCTCGAGCTGATCCCGGGAGGTGCTCCCCTCCTTGAGCTGGGCGATGGCCTTCGTGCCGTCGTCGGCCAGGGACTGGGTCTCCGACAGCTCGTCGCGAAGCTCGTTGAGCTGCGACTCGAGGGCGGCCACCTGCCGGCGGTGCTCATCCTCCTGGACCGAGGCCTGGCCCTGGGCCGAGGACGCGGACTTCAGCTCGTTCTCCAGCGTCGCGATCCGCTCGCGCAGCCGGGTCTTCTCCTGCTCGAGGTCGGTGGCCAGGGCGAAGGCCTCGTCGCGGCTCCGGGACAGGGTCGCGATGCGCTCCTCGAGGCGGGAGACCATGGTCTCGGTCTCGGCCAGCCTCGCCTCCAGCTCGTCACGCTCGGCGTCGGAAAGCCCGCCGGTGTCGCCGGGTGGAATGACCGAGGCGTCCGGAATCTGAATCCGGGTGCGGCAACGGGGGCAATTGATCGTCTTTCCGGCCAGCCGTTCCGGGGCCGAAAGCTTCTTGTCGCACGCGACACAACGAAATCGCACGTCAGCCATCACACTCCCTCCCCAAGCAGAATCCGTACCAGATCCCCTGGCCGACTCTTCCGCTCATGCGTTCGCCCGTTTCGGAATCCACCTTCGTTCTCCGGTGTGCCCGCCATGCCGTTCCCTCTGACGCATGCGGCCCTCCCCGAGACGACAAGGGCCACGTGTCCGCCATGGATGGCTTCACACGCGCCCACCTGATCGGGATTCCTCGCCCTGCCTGTGGATAACCCGGCCTCGATGGCCGATATCCTCGTGCGGGAAGAGCGCTTACGAACGGACATACTATCCGACATGATACCCCACGGAGTCCAGAAAAAATACCCCAAAAACAGGGGTTTTCACGCTACCACCACATATAGCGTCCAGTCCGGCCCGGCTCCTCCAGATCCTGTGGTCCAAGGCGGGCGGCGTCCTGCGATGACGGGGTCCAGGCCCCTCTTTTGCAGTTGTCCGAGACGGGGCGGATGTGGTAGGAGCCCCTGTCCGACATGGAACCCCACCCGCCTTCTCCCTCCTCCGGGCCTTCGTCGCCCCCGCCGGTTGCGGCCACCGTCTGGAACTGGCGGACCGGCCCTGCGGCGACGGGGGGCGGAGCGGACCCGGCGCGTCCCTCCCTCGGATTCTTCGCCCTTCAGGTGCTCATCCCCGCGTCCGTCGCCGCCTGGCTCTACCTCGCCCGGGGGCACCGGGTGTTCCCGGCCATCCTCGCCACCATCGCCCTTCTCGCCCTGGTCGGCCGCCTCGCCATCCCTCCCCTCTACCGGGCCCTCTGCCGGGGCGGCGAGGCCCTCGCCCATGCCGTCGTCCGGGGCCTCACCTGGGCGCTCCTCACCCCCATCTTCTACCTCATCTTTGTCCCCGCCCGCCTCGGCCTCCTCCTCCGGCGGCGCGACCCCATGACCCGCGCCTGCCCCTCGCCCGAGCCAACCTACTGGCACCCCCGCCCCCCTGTCCGCCATATTCGCCAATATGAGAAACAGCACTGATGGACATCCTCGGCATCAGCGCGTTCTACCATGACTCCGCCGCCGCCCTGATCCGCGACGGCGAGATCGTGGCGGCCGCCCAGGAGGAGCGGTTCACCCGGGTCAAGCACGACCACCGGTTCCCCGTCCAGGCCGTGCGCTACTGCCTGGCCGAGGGCGGGGTGAGGCCGGACGGGCTCGACGCGGTGGCCTTCTACGACAAGCCCATCACCAAGTTCGCCCGCATCCTCGAGACCTACATGGCCACCGCTCCCCGGGGCCTCCGCCAGTTCGTCATGGCCATGCCGCTGTGGATGAAGCAGAAGCTGTTCATTCCCGTGGAGATCGAGAGGGCCCTGCTGGGCTGCGGGATCCGCATGCCTCCCAAGCTCTACTTCCCCGAGCACCACGAGTCCCACGCGGCCAGCGCCTTCTATCCCAGCCCCTTCCCCCGGGCGGCCATCCTCACCCTCGATGGGGTCGGCGAATGGGCCACCAGCACCATCGGCCGAGGCGACGGCCACCGGATCGAGATCTCCCACGACCTGCGGTTCCCCCACTCGCTCGGCCTGCTCTACTCCGCCTTCACTTATTTCACCGGGTTCCGGGTCAACTCCGGCGAGTACAAGCTGATGGGCCTCGCCCCCTACGGCGAGCCCCGCTACGTGGACCGGATCTACGAGCACCTGCTCGACCTGCGCGAGGACGGATCCTTCCGCCTCAACCAGCGCTACTTCGGCTACCTCGACGGGCTCACCATGACCAACGCCCGGTTCGCCGAGCTGTTCGACGGCCCGGCCCGCCCGCCCGAGAGCGAGATCACCCGGCGCGAGATGGACCTGGCCCGGTCCATCCAGGAGGTGACCGAGGAGATCGTGCTGCGGATGGCCCGTCACGCCCATGCCGAGACCGGCGAGGACCGGCTGGTCATGGCGGGGGGCGTGGCCCTCAACTGCGTGGCCAACGGACGGCTGCTCCGGGAGGGGCCGTTCAAGGAGATCTGGATCCAGCCCGCCGCCGGGGACGCCGGGGGCGCCCTGGGGGCGGCCCTCCTGGCCTGGCACCACGTGCTGGGCAACCCGCGCGAGGCCGACGGCGTCCACGACCGGATGCGGGGATCCTATCTCGGCCCGGCGTTCCCGGACGACGAGGTCGCAGCCTGGCTGACCGACCGGGGCTACCCCGCCCACCGCCTCGAAGGCCCGGCCTGGGCCGACACCCTGGCCCGCCTCATCGACGAGCAGAACGTGATCGGCCTCGTCCAGGGCCGCATGGAGTTCGGCCCCCGCGCCCTCGGCGGACGCTCCATCGTCGGCGACGCCCGCTCCCCGAAGATGCAGTCGGTGATGAACCTCAAGATCAAGTACCGCGAGTCCTTCCGCCCCTTCGCCCCGTCCTGCCTGGCCGAGCGGGCCTCCGACTACTTCGACCTCGACGCCGAATCGCCCTACATGCTTCTGGTCGCCGACGTCCGGCCCGAGCGGCGCAAGGCGGCGGGGGCGTCCGACTCCATCAAGGACCGCATCCACCAGGAACGGTCCGACATCCCCGCCATCACCCATGTCGACTACTCGGCCAGGGTCCAGACGGTCAGCGCCGAGCGCAACGGCCGGTACTACGACCTCATCCGGGCCTTCGAGGCCCGCACCGGGTGCGGGGTCATCATCAACACCTCCTACAACGTCCGGGGCGAGCCCATCGTCTGCACCCCCGAGGACGCCTACCGCTGCTTCATGCGGACCGAGATGGACGTGCTTGCCCTGGGGTCGCACATCCTCTACAAGACCGAACAGCCCGCCTGGACCGAACCCCGGGACTGGCGGCAGGACTACGTGCTGGACTGACCGCCCTATGATGATGCTCCGCTATCTCCGACGCCTCTTCGGCGAGTTCCTCGAGTTCGCCTGGCAGAACAAGGCCTGGTGGATCATCCCCATCGTGCTCGTCCTGTTCGCGGTGGCCGCCCTGCTCACCGTGGGCGGCGCCGGCGCGCAGTTCATTTACACTCTGTTCTAGCCGCCGATCTCGCGCAGGCGGGCACGCCACGCCTCGCGGACGGCGGGGTCGGGCGGGGCCACCTCGCCGAGCAGGCCCGCCTCGTCGGCGGCCTGGAACAGGCGGGCGATGCGGTCGAACTGGTCGGGCACCCGGCGGCACATCCCGCACATCCACCCGTGGAGGTGGAGCTGCACGGTCTCCAGAGCCGTGAGGGGGCGGGCCAGGCGGAGGGCGGACAGGGTGGCGTGGCGGCGGCAGGACAGTCCCATCCAGCGCATGGGGGCGGCCATCAGCTTCTGGTTGCGGCGGTAGCCCGGCGGCGGCGGGGGAAGGTCGTGGGTGGGGCAGGTGCAGGACATGGGCTACCTCGGGCGGATTCCGAAGGACTGCAGGCAGGCCCGAAGCTGATGCCGGGCCCGGGTGAGCAGCACGGGGGCGCTGGTGGTCTTGACCTCGGCCAGCGCGGCCGCCTCGGCCATTTCGGCGTGGTCCAGCTCGCGGGCGGTGAACAGGACGCGCCACCGGGCGGGCAGCTCGGCGATGCAGTGGCGCAGCCATTCCAGGATGTCGGAGCGGTGGATGGCCTCGGTGGGGGCCTCGGCCAGGAAATCGAGCCCGGCGTTGGGATCCACCTTCCAGGAGCCCCGGGCGTCGAACAGCAGGTCGAGCGGGTCGCGTTCGTCAGGGTTGTCGCCCGGGGTCCGGGAGGCCGCCTGAAGCGTGGGGGTGCGGGCCGACGACCGGTGGAAGTCGAGGATCTTGTGCCGGAGAATACCGATCAGCCAGGTGCGCAGGGCGGACCGGCCGTCGAACCCGTCCCGCTTCTTCCAGGCCGCGACCAGGGTGTCCTGGACCAGCTCCTGGGCATGGTGATGGTCGCGCATCCGCGTCATGGCGAACGCGTAGAGCGCGTCGGCGTGGCCCATCAGGTCGTCGATGTCGAACGGAGGCGGGGAAGCCATGGGAACCTTACGGTAGTGAATCTCCTTTGGCGGGTAAAGGGCCGGAACCGGAGGGTGGTGCCCCTCGTACGTCTTCCAGCCGGGCCCGGATGCGGGTGCGGGCCGCGTCGTCGAGAGGCGCGTCGGCGCCCAGCGCGCCCTCCGCATCGGCGCATTCCACCAGATCGCGCATCGCCTGGAGCTGCCGGGGGAGTCGGCGGCAGAGGCCACAGATCAGGCCATGCATCCGGAACCGGATCCGTTCGCCCAGGGTCAGCGGCCGGTCCCGGCGCCGCGAGGCCAGCACGGCGTAGGACCGGCACGACAGGCCCAGCCAGCACATGGCCCAGGCCATGGCCCGCTGCATGAGCCGGTAGCTCCGGGGCGGAGGCGGCAGGGACGGATCTGAGGACATGGGCCTGAGTCGCCGGACACCCCCGCCTCATGAACGGAATCCGGCCGCTCAGTCCTCGATCCGCCGCTCGTCGCCCGGGGCGCCGTCTCGCGTTCGGGCCTGAAGGCGCAGGCCTCAAATGACTACGATCATAGCCACCTAAGACACCCTGGGGCAGGTGCAATAGATGGTCACGATCATAGCAAACAATTTCACCCTGCACGGGCAGGGTTTGCGGCACATATCCCGTAATTGCAGGGGGATAACGGATGCCGTGGATTTATGATGCCAATGATCGTGGGCAGATTGGGCGCGCCCATGGATGGAAATAGATGCTTACGATCGTGGACGGTTAAGGCACGGCGAGGATGCGGAGGGAGAACCACGGATGCACACGGATTCACACGGATGGGGGAAGGGAAGTGCCCGTAGCCGCAGCCGCCAAGGAGGGCGGCTCCGTCGCAAGGTTCCGGAGTCAGTAGGCCGCGCCGCCTTCCCGGGTGATGCCGGGCAGGGCGTCGGCTTGGCGGACCGGACCGATGGCGGCGGTCTCGGCGCGACTCCAGCGCTCGATGGCGTCTTCCCGGTGGCGCATCACCTCCTCGCGGCCGGTCAGGCTCACCACCTCGCCCTCCGAATCCAACACCACCAGGGTCGGGATGCCCCGGACCTGGTAGCGCCGGGAAAGCTCCTGGACCCGGTCGGCGTCGAACTCCAGTCCGATCCACGGCATCTCGGCCAGGTAGGCCCGGGCGGCGTCCGGCGTGCGGTCGAAGGGCACCAGCACCACCTCGATGTCCTTCCCGTCCTTGCGCCAGGCCTCGTAGGCCTCGGTGAGGATGGGGGTGAAGTGGCGGCACGGGGCGCACCAGGAGGCCGAGAAGTAGAGGGCCACGAACTTCCCGTCCAGTTGCTCCGACGGCACCGCCTGCCCTTCCCCGTCCGTGAGGCGAAGGCGTCCAAGGTCGAGAGCCTCGTCCGCCCGGATGGGGGCGGCCAGTCCGATCAGCGCGAGGGCGGCCAGAAGCCCGCCCCCAAGATTCCTTGCCTTCCGTCTCATTCGCTCAACTCCTGCCGGGTGGGTCCGGCGGTTCAGGTTCCCAAGGTCGGTGGGAGTGAGTCGGGAGAATGGCCCCGACCATGAACGAGCGGCCCAAGTTCTATGGAGGCCGCCCGGCGCCTTGTGTGCACATGCCGGGAGGGCGAGGCTCCGGCCGAGCCGGTGCGAGAGTCGAGCCTGGACGGATCCTGGGATGCGGAACCTCGGATCAGGATCTCGGGGCAGGCGCTGCCCTCGCACGCGGCTCACCGGGAGGTTCGCCCTCCCGGGCCGAGCCCGGCCCCCGCCAGGATCGCGGCTTGGACTTGCCTCATACGCCGGATCTAGGTTCACCCCTGCCCATGCTCAACGACTACAGGATAACACGTTCACGCGATCCCCCCCCTGGAGCCCCATGCCCGCCATTGCCTTTCCGCCAGACGACGAACACAACGCGACGCTACTTAGCCATGTGCATCCCGCCGACTGGACGAACCCGGTCCCCCGGGGCCGGTACAACCTGGTGGTGATCGGCGCGGGCACGGCGGGGCTGGTGACGGCGGCGGGGGCGGCCGGGCTGGGAGCCAAGGTGGCCCTGGTCGAACGGCATCTGATGGGCGGGGACTGCCTCAACGTGGGCTGCGTGCCCAGCAAGGGGATCATCGCGGCCGCCCGCCGCGCCGCCGCCGCCCGGCAGAGCGGCGGGTTCGGGGTGCATGCGGACAGGGTGGAGGTGGATTTC
>PXDE01000402.1 GCA_003566475.1 PVC group bacterium
GGCCCGGCTGAAGGCGGCGGGGGCGGTGCTGGTAGGACGCACGAACATGGACGAGTTCGCGATGGGGTCGACCACCGAGAACTCGGTCTATGGCCCGACCCGCAATCCGGCGAATCCGGACCATGTGGCGGGGGGATCGAGTGGCGGCTCGGCGGCGGCGGTGGCGGGCGGGCTGGCGGTGGCGGCGCTGGGCACGGACACGGGAGGGTCGATCCGTCAGCCGGCCGCGTTCTGCGGATGTGTGGGCCTAAAGCCCAGCTACGGAAGGGTTTCGCGCTATGGGCTGACCGCGTACGGGTCGTCGTTTGATCAGGCGGGGCCGCTGACCCGGACGGTCGAGGACGCGGCGATCCTCCTGCAGGCGATGGCCGGGCCCGATCCTCATGACGGAACGACGATCCCTGACGATCCGCCAGATTTCTCGGCCGAGCTGGCCAAAGGGGCGACCGGGCTGCGCGTCGGCCTGCCCGAGGAGTATTTTGGGGAGGGGCTGGACGCGGAGATCCGGGCGGCCATCGAAGGGGTGGTGAAGTGGCTGGAAGGGGATGGGGCCGAGGTGGTTCCGGTGTCGCTGCCGCACACGAAGTATGCGGTGGCGGCCTACTATCTGACCGTCACGGCGGAGGCGTCGGCCAACCTGGCCCGGTTCGACGGGGTGCGCTACGGGGCGCGGGTGGACGGAGACTCCCCGTACGATCTCTATGTGAACACCCGGTCGGCAGGGTTCGGCACGGAAGTGAAGCGGCGGATCATCCTGGGCACCTACGTGCTGAGCAGCGGCTACTACGACGCCTACTACCGCAAGGCCCAGCAGGTGCGGACGCTGATCCAGCGCGATTTCCAGGCCGCGTTCGCCCGGTGCGACGTGCTGGCGACCCCGGTGACCCCTCGTCCGGCACCGCGCCTGGGGGAGGTGACGGACGATCCGCTGGCCATGTACCTGGGCGACATCTACACGGTGACCGCGAACCTGGCCGGCCTGTGCGGGGTGTCGGTCCCCTGCGGGACCACGGCGGCGGGGCTGCCCATCGGGGTGCAGTGGCTGGGCCCGGTGCGGGGCGAGGCGGTGGCGCTACGGGCGGCCCGGGCCGGGGAGGCGGGGTCGTGAGCGGGGGCTGGCGGGCGGACATCGGGCTGGAGGTCCATGTGCAGCTCCGGACGCGGACCAAGATGTTCTGCGCCTGTCCCACCGGGTTCGCGGGCACCCCGAACTCCCGCTGCTGCCCGGTATGCCTGGGCTATCCGGGGGCGCTGCCGGTGCCCAACCGGGAGGCGATCCGGCTGACCGTGAAGGCGGGGCTGATGCTGGGCGGGGAGATCGCCCGGACCAGCCGGTTCGACCGCAAGAACTACTTCTATCCGGACATGCCCAAGAACTACCAGATCTCCCAGTACGACGCGCCGCTGGTGGCGGGGGGGGCGGTGGAGATCGCCACGGTGGCGGGGCCGAAGACGGTGCGTCTGACCCGGATCCACCTCGAGGAGGACGTGGCCAAGAGCATGCACCTGGAGGGGGCCTCGCTGGTGGATTTCAACCGGGCGGGCACGCCCCTGATGGAGATCGTGACCGAGCCGGACCTGGCCGACGAGGACGAGGCCATGGCCTTCCTGGTGGCCCTGAAAGAGGCGCTGATCTACGCGCAGGTGACCGAGGGCAACCTGGAGGAGGGCCAGCTTCGCTGCGACATCAACTGCAGCGTGCGCCGGACGGGGGAGACCGGGCTGGGGGTGAAGACCGAGATCAAGAACATGAACACGTTCAAGGGGGTGCACCGGGCGCTGGCCAGCGAGATCCGGCGTCAGATCCGGGAGATGGAGGGGGGCGGGCGGATCGTGCAGGAGACCCGGCGCTGGGACGAGGCGCGGGGGCGGACCGCGAGCATGCGGACCAAGGAGCATGCCCACGACTACCGGTATTTCCCGGAGCCGGACCTGATGCCGGTGGAACTGGCGGAGGCGGATCTGGCGGCGTGGCGGGGGGAGCTGCCGGAGCCGCCGGCGGCGCGGCGGGCCCGCTTCGAGGCGGACTACGGGCTGCCCGCCTACGACGCGGGGGTGCTGACGGCCGACCGGGCGGTGGCGGACTTCTTCGAGGCGGCGGCGGCGGCGGCGGGCGACGCCAAGCTGGCCTCGAACTGGGTGATGACCGAGGTGCTGCGGGTGGTGTCGGAGTCGGGGCGGGGGCTGGGGGAGCTGGCCCTGACCCCGGCCTCGCTGGGGGCGCTGATCCGGCTGGTGCGGGAGGGGGTGGTGAACCAGACCACGGCCAAGGAGCTGTTCGAGGAGCTGTGGCAGGAGGGGGGCGATCCGCGGGCGATGGTGGAGGCGCGGGGGCTGGCCCAGGTGCGCGACGAGGGGGCGCTGGCGGCGCTGGTGGAGGCGGTGGTGGCCGAACATCCGGGGCCGGTGGCGGACTACCGGGGGGGCAAGGCGGCGGCGCTGCAGTTCCTGATCGGACAGGTGATGCGCAAGAGCCGGGGGAAGGCGGCGCCCCGGGACGTCCGGGCCCAGTTCGAGGCGCGGCTGGGCGGTCCTGGTTCGGATTCGGCTTAACACGGGCCGGAAATCGGGGAATGCTTTGACAAAGCTCCAAACGGTTTACTATGGTATGTCCCGCATGAATCCCCTTCGCCCCTCCCCCCGTCTCCCGTGATCTCCGCCAACGACGAGTACATCCTCGACACCCTGCAAGGGGTGGGGAAGGTCACCTACGAGCAGGCCCGTCAGGCCCGCGAGGCGGCGGACGCCGAGGGGCTGAGCGTGGTGCAGGCCCTGGCCAAGCTGGGGGCGGCCACCGAGCAGGAGGTGCTCAAGATTCTGGCCAACCAGTTCGGCATGGAGGTGGTGGACCTCCGCCAGATGGACATCCCCCAGGAGGTGGTGGACATGATGCCGGGGGAGATCGCCCGCCGCTACACGGTGGTGCCGGTCTCGGAGAAGGAGGGGACGCTGACCGTGGCCATCGCGGACCCGCTGGACATGGAGACGCTGGACAGCCTCCGCTACGTGCTCAAGGCCAACGTCGACGCGGTGATCGCGCCCCGGAAGGACATCAAGAACGCGATCGATCAGCACTACGCCAGCGGGTCGAACGTGCAGACCATGCTCACCGAGTTCACCCAGGGCAGCGTGGAGGTGGCCTCCACGGGCCTGGAGATCGACGAGGAGATCACGGCGGACACCGACGCGCCGATCATCAAGCTGGTGAGCCTGATCATTCTCGAGGCCTACCGGAGCCGGGCCTCGGACATCCATCTGGAGCCGATGGAGAAGAAGTTCCGGGTGCGCTACCGGGTGGACGGGGTGCTCCGGGAGGTGGACAATCCGCCCAAGCGGCTGCAGGCGGCGATCATCACCCGGGTCAAGATCATGGCCAACATGAAGATCGCCGAGAAGCGGGTGCCCCAGGACGGCCGCATCGAGATCAACGTGATGGGCAAGGATCTGGACCTGCGGGTGTCGACGGTGCCCACCACCCACGGCGAGTCGGTGGTGATGCGGATCCTGGACAAGAGCAGCATGCTGCTGGGCCTGCCCGAGCTGGGCTTCTTCTCCGACGACCAGGCCACCTTCGAGCGGCTGCTGGCCCTCCCCGACGGCATCCTGCTGGTGACCGGGCCCACGGGCTCGGGCAAGACCACCACCCTGTACGCCTGCCTCAACTTTCTGAACCGGCCCGACCGCAAGATCATCACGGTGGAGGATCCGGTCGAATACCAGCTCGCGGGCATCAACCAGGTGCACGTGGCCTCGGACATCGGGCTGACGTTCTCGGCCGCGCTGCGCTCCATCCTGCGCCAGGCCCCGAACATCATCATGATCGGCGAGATCCGGGACCTGGAGACGGCCAACATCGCCATCAACGCGTCGCTCACCGGGCACCTGGTGTTCTCGACTCTGCACACCAACGACGCGCCGAGCGCGATCACCCGGCTCATCGACATGGGGGTGAAGCCGTTCCTGGTGTCGTCGTCGCTGCGGGGTATCATGGCCCAGCGGCTGGTGCGGAGGATCTGCCCCCAGTGCCGGATGGAGTCGCAGCCCTCGGAGGCGGAGCTGCGGATGCTGGGCGACGCGGCCAAGCAGATGTCGGCGGCCACCCTGTACCACGGGCGGGGCTGCGACGAGTGCACCAACGGCTACCGGGGACGGCAGGGCATCTACGAGGTGCTGACCGTGGACGACGAGATCCGCGACCTGGTGTTCCAGCAGGTCGACTCGGCGGTGATCCGGGCCAAGTCCCGGGCCCTGGGCATGCGGACCCTCCGGGAGGACGGGCTGCGGAAGGCGGTGGCGGGCATCACGACGGTGGAGGAGGTTCTCCGCGTCACCATGGGAGACCAGGCATGAGCGCAGAAGCGAAAGGCGGCGCGAGTCCGGGCGCCGAGGGGCGTCCGGTGGAGATGAGCGACCTGCTCCGGCTGGCCGTGGAGGAGGGGGCCTCGGACCTCCATCTCGCGGTGGGCTCCCCGCCGGTGCTCCGGATCCATGGCGGGCTCAACCCCCTCGACACCGCGCCGCTGACCCCCCAGGACACCGAGCGGCTGATGAAGAGCATCACCTCGGACGACCACCAGCAGGGCCTGCGGCAGAACGGAAGCAGCGACTTCGGGTTCGGGTTCGAGGACAAGGCCCGGTTCCGGGTGAGCGTGTTCCGGCAGAAGGGGCATTTCGGGGTGGTGCTCCGGCAGATCCCCAACGACCTGTTCACCCTGGAGCAGATCGGGCTGGGCCCTCAGATCAAGGAGCTCATGTTCCGGCCCCGCGGCCTGATCCTGGTGACCGGCCCCACGGGCTCGGGCAAGACCACCACCCTGGCCAGCATGATCAACTTCATCAACGAGCAGCGCGACTGCCACATCATCACGGTGGAGGATCCGGTCGAGTACTACCATGAGCACAAGCGCAGTCTCGTCACCCAGCGCGAGGTGCATGTGGACACCACCTCCTTCGCCTTCGCCCTGCGGGGGGCGCTGCGGCAGGACCCGGACGTGATTCTGGTGGGGGAGATGCGCGACCTCGAGACCATGGAGGCGGCCATCACGGCGGCCGAGACCGGCCACCTCGTGTTCGCCACCCTCCACACCACGGGGGCGGCCCGCACCGTGGACCGCATCGTGGACGCCTTCCCCACCGACCAGCAGGAGCAGATCCGCACCCAGCTCGCGTCCTCCATCGTCTCGGTGATCTCCCAGCTCCTGCTCGTCCGCAAGGACAAGCCGGGCCGGGTGGCCGCGTTCGAGGTGATGCTGGCCACGCCCGGCATCCAGAACCTGATCCGCGAGAACAAGACGTACCGGATCACCTCCGACATCCAGACCGGCGGCCGCTACGGCATGTTCACGCTGGACAGCCATCTCATCGCCCTGTTCCAGAAGGGCCTCATCGACTACACGGACGTGATCACCAAGTCCCAGCATCCGGAGGATGTGGTGATGAAGCTCCGCCAGCTCGGGATCGCCCCCGGATAGCCCGCCATGGACGCGCTCATTCAGACCGATCCCCTGCTGCACGAGCTGGTCACCCGAGGCCGGATCACGGCGGCCCAGGCCGAGGAGGTGGCCGAGGAGCACAACCGCACCGGCAAGCCGGTGCGGGGCGCCGTGCTGGACCTGGGCCTGGTCAAGGAGGAGGCCCTGCTCGAGACCATCGCCGGGGCGCTGGGCACGGACCGGATCCTGATCAGGGACATGGCCCCCGACGAGGAGACGCTCCGCTCGCTGCCCGCCTCGGTGGCCCGGATGTACAACGTGGTGCCGGTGGCCGTAGACACGGAGTCGGCCACCCTGGCCACCTGGGATCTTCTGAATCCGGAGGTGGTGGACGAGCTGGCCTTCGTGCTGAGCAAGGACATCCGGCTGGTGGTGGCCGCCGAGTCGGAGATCGCGGAGGTCATCAAGGAGCATTACGGCGACGACAGCGAGTCCATCAGCGACATGCTGTCCTCGCTGGAGTCGGAGATGGAGGAGGCGGGGTCGCTGGTCTCCGAGCGGGCGGGCGAGGCCGCCCAGGTGATCGACCTCGAGGAGGCGGCCAGCGCCGCCCCGGTGGTGCGGTTCGTCAACCTGGTCCTCTACCAGGCCATCCGCGACCGGGCCTCGGACATCCACTTCGAGCCCTTCGAGGACGAGTTCAAGATCCGCTACCGGGTGGACGGGGCGCTCTACGAGATGGCCCCGCCGCCCAAGCACCTGGCCCTGCCCGTGATCTCGCGCATCAAGGTCGTCTCCGGGCTCAACATCGCCGAGCGGCGGCTGCCCCAGGACGGCCGCATCCAGATCCAGATCGCGGGGCGGCCGGTGGACCTGCGGGTCTCCTGCCTGCCCACCCAGCACGGGGAGAGCGTGGTGCTCCGGGTGCTCGACCGCACCGTGGTCTCGCTCGACCTCGACGCCATCGGTCTGCCCGAGGACGTGCTGGAGGCCTTCCGCGACGACATCGCCAAGCCCAACGGCATCGTGGTGGTCACCGGCCCCACCGGGTCCGGCAAGACCACCACCCTGTACTCGGCCCTCCACGAGATCAACGACGTCGAGACCAAGCTCCTCACCGCCGAGGAGCCGGTGGAGTACGACATCGACGGCATCGTGCAGGTGCCCATCAACGAGCAGGTGGGCCTGACCTTCGCCCGCGCCCTCCGGGCCTTCCTCCGCCAGGATCCGGACGTGATCATGGTGGGGGAGATCCGCGACCTGGAGACCGCCCAGATCGCCATCCAGGCCTCGCTGACCGGCCACCTCGTGTTCTCCACCCTCCACACCAACGACTCGGCGGGCGCGGTGACCCGGCTCATCGACATGGACGTGGAGCCGTTCCTCATCGCGTCGACCCTCATCGCCGTGCTCGGCCAGCGCCTGGTCCGCACCATCTGCGCCGACTGCAAGACCACCTACCTCCCGGAGGACGACATGCTGGCCCAGCTCGGGCTCACCCGCGACTCCGTGGGCCAGCGGCCCTTCTCCTTCGGGGCCGGCTGCAAGCAGTGCAACCAGGCCGGCTACCGGGGCCGCCGGGGCATCTTCGAGTATCTGCGCGTCAACGACCCCATCCGCCGCCTCATCAACGAGCGGCGGCCGACCATCGCCATCCGGGAGAAGGCCAAGGAGACCGGCATGCGCACCCTGCGCGAGGACGGCATCCGCTGCATCCTGGACGGCTACACCACCGTGGAAGAGGTGTTGCGCTACACCTGATCCGATCCGATAGTTGCCCCAGGCCGGGAAGCCCGGCCGCCGGAGAACCGCCATGCCCAAGTTCAAATACACCGCCCTCGACAACAAAGGTAAGGAAAGCTCGGGCACCCTCGACGCCGAGAACCAGACCCTGGCCCTGACCATGATCCGGGAGAAGGGCCTCTTCCCCACCAACGTGGCCGAGGTGGGCGCCCCGGGCGGCAAGTCGGTGTTCGGGAGCAAGACCCGGGCCGGCGGCGGGATGTTCGGCAGCAAGACCCGGGCCGGCGGCGGCGGGGCCAAGGGCGCGCCCCCGGCGGCGGGCGCGGGCGGGCTCAAGAAGGAGATCGAGCTCCCGGAATGGATGCAGGGGGGGGTCAAGCCCAAGCAGCTCACCGCCCTCACCCGGCAGCTCGCCACCCTGGTCAACTCCGGCCTGCCCCTGGTCCGCGGCCTGCGCATCCTCCAGAACCAGGAGAAGTCCGGCACCCTCAAGCGGGTGCTCACCGGCCTCGCCGACTCCATCGAACAGGGCAGCACCTTCGCCGAGGCCCTGGCCCAGCACCCCAAGGTGTTCTCCAAGCTCTTCGTGAGCATGGTCAAGGCGGGCGAGGTCGGCGGCATCCTCGACCAGGTGCTCAAGCGGCTGGCCGAGTTCATGGAGAAGGCCCAGCGGATCAAGAACAAGGTGGTGGGGGCCATGGTCTACCCCATCGTGGTGCTGGTGATGGCCTTCACCATCGTGGCCGGCCTCATGATCTTCGTGATCCCCAAGTTCCGGGAGATCTTCGACGAGATCCTGGAGGGCGAGATGCCCCTGCTCACCCAGTTCGTGCTGGGCGTCTCGAACTTCCTCATCAGCTACATCCTCTACATCATCGTGGCCATCGTCCTCATGGTGGTCGGGATCAAGATGGCCAACCGGACCGTCCGGGGCCGGATCGTCTTCGACTGGATCAAGTTCAAGGCCCCCCTGTTCGGCAACCTCGTCCGCAAGACCGCGGTGGGCCGGTTCACCCGGACCCTGGGCACCCTCATGCACGCCGGCGTGCCCGTGCTCCAGGCCCTCAACATCGTCCGCGACACCTCGGGCAACGAGATGGTGGCCCAGGCGGTGACCCGGATCCACGACGCGGTGAAGGAGGGCGAGAACATGGCCCCCTCCCTGGCCGCCTCCGGGGCCATCTTCCCGCCCCTGGTGGTGAGCATGGTGGAGGTCGGCGAGGAGACCGGCGAGCTCCCGGAAATGCTCAACCGCATCGCCGAGACCTACGACGACGAGGTGGACAACGCGGTGGCCGGCCTCACCTCGGCCATCGAGCCCCTGCTCATCATCTTCCTCGCCGTGGTGGTGGGCACCATCGTCATCGCCCTCTTCCTCCCCCTGATCTCCATCATCGGAGACATGGGCTCGCAGTGATCCGGCCCCGCCGCGCCCCGGGCGCTCCGCGGGCCGGGGGGACGGCCGTCCCCGTCCTGGCCTGGCTGATGGTGGTGGCCGGCGGCCTCCTCGCCGCCGCCTCCCTGGTCGGGCCGGCCTGGCATGGCCTGCGCGAATCCGCCGCCCGCCAGGCCGCCCGCGACGATATCCGCGTCCTCGTCCGGGGGATCGAGGCGTTCGCCCGCGAGGAGGGCCGGCTTCCCCACCCCCCGGTGGGCGGCCACCGCAGCCGGATCTGGGGCGACGCCTTCGACAACCGCGAGGTGATCCGGTTTCTCGCCGCGCCCCGGGAGGATGCGCCGCCCCTGCTCTCGGCGCCCATGGCCGCCCCCCGGCAGTCGGGCCTCTCCCCCGACGGCGATTTTCTCGACCCCTGGGGCCGCCAGTACCGGATCGCCTTCGACCTCACCGGCGACGAGTTTCTGGACCTGGGGGGGACGCGGGGCCGCCGGCCGGGCACCCTCGCCGTCTGGTCGGTGGGGCCCGACGGCGTGGACGGCACCGCCGATGACCTGACCTCCTGGTCGCTCTGACCGCCTTTTCTGAGAAACCATCGCGCCACCATCACGTCAAACCAACGTCCACCCCGAAACCTCCCGGCCCACCCGATGGCATCGCCTCCTCACCCATGGCGACACCGCCTTGGCTCGCCCTCCACCAGGCATTCGGCCCCGCACAAGACCCACGTGCCGCTTGACATTCGACATTCTGCGGTTCCGCCGTGGCACGGGGGCGCCTGCCCCCGTGCCCTGCCCCCAGACCAAGCCGTCGGCCCGCGAAAGATTCCCCCGCCACCTGAAGGATTCCAGAGGCCCGGGCGGAGGGACTAAGGTGGGGAGGACAAAGGTGGGGGACTAAGGTCGGTGGACGAAGGACCAGGGACCACGGACCAAGGACCAAGGACAGACATCCCGCATCCCGCATCCCGTATCGCGTATCCCGGATCATGCCCGCCGTCTCCCCCTTCATCCGACGGACCTCTGAACCCTGATCCCTCACTCCACGCCAATGGGGTGCGTGTTTGCCCGTGGCCACCTGTTCGGCTAAGGTCTTGGCATGAACCGCTCCCTCCGGCCCCGGTCCGGGTTCACCCTGATCGAGCTCCTGATCACCATGGGCGTGATCCTGGTGCTTGCCGTCCTGCTCGTGGTCGGCTTCGGCTACGGCATCCGGCAGAGCCGCCGTTCCCGGGCCCTCGCCGAACTGGAGCAGCTCATGCAGGACTCGCTCGAAACCCGCCGCCAGACCGGCCAATGGCCGGCCGCGCTCCCCGACCGCACCCCGCCCGACCCCTGGGGGCGTCCCTATCGGTACGAGGCCGACGAGACGGAGATCCCCGGTCCCGAGGGCATGGTGGTCCGCAGGGACGACACCCTGCGGATCTGGTCGGCCGGCCCCGACGGACAGGATGGAACCCCCGATGACCTCCAGGTCCGCCACCCCTAGCCAGAGCGGCCTCACCCTGATCGAGGTCACCCTGGCCCTCGCCCTGCTCGGCCTGGGCGTGCTCGGCGTCGTCCACCTGTTTCCCCGGAGCCTGATCCTGAACCGGCGGGCCCTGGATGAGGATGTGGCCACCCAGTTCGCGGCCACCGTGCTGGCCGGGGTCCGGTCCCAGGCCGCCCGCCCCGGCGGGTTCGAGACGCTGGGAACCGAGCCGGTCGCGCTCCCGGAGATCCTGTCCGTCACCGAGCCGCCGGCCGGGGTGCCCCTGGCCAGCCTCCCGTGGAGCGATCCCTCGCCGGGTTCGTCCCCCCGGCTGCTGCACGTGGCCTCTGCCACGGCGCCGGACGCGCCCATGGCCGGTCTGCGCATCCGGCTGACCCTTCGTGACCCGCGCCGCCCGCAGTTCCCGGAGGGCGGGGGCGTCGAGGGCTGGGACGACCCCGCCCCCCCCTATCTCCGGGAGGTCCGGCTGGAGATCTGGCGCGATCGCGAGACCCCCGAACGGGATGCCCCCCTCCGCTTCATCACCCAGGTGTACCGCCATGAGCCCGCGCCGTAGCCCCGCCTCGGCCGGGTTCTCCCTGATCGAGCTCATGGTGGCCATGGTGGTGCTGGCCCTGCTCATCCTGCTGTCCTCGCGGCTGCTCCAGGAATCGGGCGACCTGCGGGCCCTCATCGTCCGCCGGGTCGAGCCCCAGGCCCTGGCCCGCGGCCTGTTCGACCTCGTGGCCGACGAGCTGGCCGGGGTGGTGGTGGATCCCGACACCTACGGGATCACCGCGACCGACGACCGGCTGGGCTATTTCACCCGGCGCCGGGCCCCCGCCAATGGCGAGGGCCGGGGCCTGCGCTACGTGGTCTACGAGCGCGAAGGGGGCGCCCCGCTGGCCCCCCTGGTCCGGCGGACCTACCGCGTGGAGGAAGCCGGCGTCCTGGTGACGGACGGCGAGGCGGAGGTCCTGTACGAGCACGTGGCCGCTTTCGCCGCCCGGGGGATCACCCCGGAGGGCGTCACGGCGGACCTCGACGACGCCCGCGACATGCCCGTCGCCATCGACCTCCTGCTCGAGACCGTGGCCTGGGCCGAGGCCGAGGCCTATCCGGACCGGCCCCCGTCCGACCAGGACCGGATCCGGGGCAAGGCGGTGCTCCGCGTGGCCCTGCCCGCCTGGTCGGGTTCCGGGGAGGACCGCCGATGACCCGCCTCCGCCCACGTCGGCGCGGCATCGCGCTCATCCTGGTCCTGGGGCTGCTCGCGGTGCTGCTCGTCACCGGCATCGCCCTCGCCGTGCTGGCCAGCCTCGACCGCGACATGGCCCGGCTGCACCGGGGCCGGGCCGCCGCCTCGGAGCTGACCCACTCCGCCCTGGCCCGGTTCCTGGCCGACCTGAACACCTACTACGACGAGGCCGGGGCCGGGGACGCCGATGGGGCCCTGCTCTACCCGGAATGGAACGCCTGGGCCGGTTTCGGGGACGGTTCGCCCGACCGCATGGAGTTCGCGCGGGCCCGCCTCCTGACCGACGCGGCCCGCACCTACATCCCCGGGGCTTTGCTTGACGCCGCCCATGACGTCGATGAGGAGATGACCTGGATGCTGGCCGGGATCGACGCCCTTCCCGACGGCGGCGTGCTCCGGGGCACGGCCCTGGGCCGCTATGCCTACCTCGCGGTGAACGTCGGCGGGCTGCTCGACGCGAACCGCGCCGGGGGCCTGGAGCGAGGCGCGGGAGACCTGCCGGAGGAGCTGGTCCTGCGCCACCTGGCCGAGCTGGCCGACGTCGAGGCCTTTCTCGCCGCCCGGGCGGAACAGCTCCCCTACGAGGATGTGCCGGACCTCCATGCCGCGCAGCGGGACGCCCTGGCCACCGCTCCGCAGGTGCTCTTCCCCTACAGCCACGCCCGGCCCGGCGTCTGGGATCCCGAGGCCGGGGCCGCGGTGGCGCCCGAGGATCGGATCCGGCTGGACGCGGACCTCGCCGACTGGGAGACCCCCGAGCGCGAGACGGCGTTCAAGGCCGCGCTCACCGATCTGGGGGCGACGCCCGAAGAGGCGGACCGGGCCTATCTGGCCCTGCTCGACTTCATCGACGACGATGTCGTGCCGCGCGATCCTGTCCACTTCGGCTCCGAGGCCGTGCCCCGGTTCAACGAAGTGGTGGCGACGTTGCGTCACGAGGTCACCCCGGCGGCCGAACCCGGGGAACCCGACGAGCACCGGCTGACCGCGCGCATCGACGTGGAATGGGCCTTCCTCCACCTGCCCGCGTCCACCCACCGGTTCGTGGTCCGGTTCGCGGGCACCGCGTTCGCCGATCCCGCCCCGGACGGGGCCGAGCCCCAGGCCTTCGAGGTCGAGGTCGCGGGGCCCGCCGAGCCGGGGTATGCCGTGGGCGCCGCCGAGGTCGAGACGTCCTGGACGTCACACGAGCCTCCTGGCGAGGTCGCCGTCGGGGTGCGGATCACCGAGGCCGAGATTCGGCTGGAGGCCTCGGACGATCTGGTGGATGGGGTGGACGGACCGTTCGGGTTCAGCCTCGTGGTGCCGGCGGAGGGCGAGGTGGTGGCCGGGTACGAGGCCGTGGACCCGCGCTTCAACGGCTCGCCGTCCGATCCGGAGCAGTGGGTGTACGCCGCCGCCGACTACGCTCCCTCCCTGGGCGAGGCCAACGCCGCCGCGCTGGCCCGGCAGGCCGAGCCGGACGCCGATGGCGACTCCGACATGCACGTGGGCAACCGCCCGTTCCGGGCCGTGGCCGATCTGGGGTACCTGCCGTTCGGCCCGTGGCGGACCATCCCGGTGACCGGCCCCGAGGCCTGGCCCGTCTACCGCCGGTTCGTCGCCCGCGACCCCGACCTCGCGCCGCGCCGGGGCCTGGTGAATCCCAACACGGACCGGCCCGAGGTGCTCCAGGCGGCGTTTCTGGACCTTCCTCTGGAGCGATATGCGGAAGACCCCGACGCCCCGGCGATTGACGAAGCCCAGTCCCTGGCTCTGGCCGACGCGGTGATCGGGGCCGGCCTGTACCGGAACCTTTCCGAACTGGCCCGGGTGCCTGACCTCACCGACGGCACCCATGTGCCGCTGACCAGCTCCCTCCAGCGTCACGCCCTGATGCGCCACGCCGAGCATCTCCTGACCCTGCGGTCCAATCTGTTCCTGGTCTTTCTGGGCGGCGAGGTCTACGACACCCCGACGCCGCCGCCCGGCGAACCGGCCCGTCCGGTGAGCCTCGAGGCCTACGGCACGAGAGTGGCCACCCGCCGGGCCCTGGCCCTGGTGTGGGTCGATCCCTTCCCGCGCGCCGACGACGGGGGGCGCGACGCGTTCGTCCGATGGTTCCGGTGGCTCGATGAATAGGTCGCCGCGCATCCGCCCGGGCCGAGGGGCGTTCACCCTGATCGAGCTCCTGGCCGTGCTCGGGGTGATGGTGATCCTCTTCTCCCTGACCGCCGGGCTGTTTCTCCGGATGAACGCAGGTTCCTCCATGCGGTCGGCGGCGAGTTCGATGCAGACCGCGCTGGCCCTGGCCCGCCAGCACGCCATCAGCGAGGGGCAGGCCACCTACGTGGTGGCCTTGCCGCGCGACCTCGATTTCGGCGGCATCGAGTCCCTGCGTCCGTACGCGGCCAACGGCTACGCGGTCTATGCGGTGACCAACGCCGCCCCGGGAAGCATGGAGGGGCGGTGGCTCACCGGCTGGCGGCC
>PXDE01000308.1 GCA_003566475.1 PVC group bacterium
CCCTGTAACCTTGTAACTTTGTAACCCTTCCCCCGTATCCCGCATCCCGTATCCCGCATCCCGCATCCCGCATCCCGTATCCCGCATCCCGTATCCCGCATCCCGTATCCCGTATCACGTATCACGTATCGCGTATCCCGCCTCCCCCCTTCGCAACCTCCTCCGTCTGGGGTATGATGACCCCTTCTAACGCACCGACCCGGAGCCGCCATGTCCCCTCCCGCCATTCCCCCCGCCGATCTCGAGAAGTACTCCTCGGCCATCAGCCTCTCGGACATGGAGATCTACATCTTCCCCGAGCTGCTCTACAGCCTGGTCCTGGCCAACATCCTCTCCCCCCGGCTCTGGGCCTGGCGCGACGACCCCTGGTTCGAGGGGATCCTCGACCAGAACGAGTACCGGCGGGTGCTCCGGTTGAAGCAGTTCGTGATGGACCGCTACGAGTTCAACCTCGACCTCGACACCTGGGGCCTCACCCGCAAGGACACCGAACTGGCCCGGTTCCGGCCCTGGATGGACGAGGCCGACCTCGCCCGCAGCAACGCTCTCTTCGGCTACGAGGGCGACAAGTACTACTTCGACATCGACATCCGCCGCCACTTCGGGCTCGACCGCTACACCAGCGACATCATCCCCTACTGGAAGACCGAGACCGTCGAGGCCATGGACGCCTTCGTCCACCGCGACGGCTACCGCACCGGGGCCGGCGAGTGCGTCTCCCTCTCCACCCTCTACGCGGCCGCCCTGTTCGTGGTCTGCGGCATCCCCCTCGACCGCATCTGGCTCCTCGCCACCCCGCTCCACTCCCAGAACTTCGTGGACGTGAAGGACGGGGTGCTCACCAACAACCGGCGGGTGGTCACCCGCAACATGTGGTTCAACGGCACCGAGACCACGGCCAAGGCCCAGCGGGCCCTCCGCAACGAGCAGGTGACCATCGTCGCCCACGTCACCGGCCACATCCATGTGATGTACCCCGAGGCCACCATCGCCCCCGAGGCCTACGACGCCTTCCGGACCAAGCTCACCGCCTTCATGCACGCCGACGTCGATCTGAACATGCTGGCCAGCTTCCTCCGGGCCACCCCCGACCTCCACGACTGCTTCCAGCTCCGCCACGAGAAGCACGGCCGCCCCTGCTACATCCCGGCCGCCCGGGCCTTCGCCTACGAGGCCAGCTCCCCCGGCCGCATCGGCGACCGCTCCCAGAACCGCCTGCTCGACGATATCGACGACGACGAGTTCTACCCCCAGCCCCTCACCGGCAAGATCCTCCTCAACAAGTTCGAGGCATTCTTCCGGCAGCACCAGATCGACCTCGACCACCGCGAGGACGTGGTGAAGCTGATGGAGGAGATCTCCTGCCAGAACGCCCGGGCCTGGGACATCATCCAGGAGCTCAAGGCCTTCTGCCGCCTCACCCCGCGTCTGCCCGACCCCGCCAAGCGCCGGATCGAGCGGCCGCCGCTGGGCCTCGAGCCCGGCCAGACCCGCGAGGAGATGCGGGCCGCCCTCGAGGCCCTGCGCGACCGCCATCCCGTGGCCGATCTCGCCCTCTACGCCTACCGCGACCTCGCCGCCACCGACTGGACGCCCTTCCTGATCGCCGCCCTCGAACGCAATCCGGTGGTGGTGGAAGGCCTCAAGGATGTGCCCGACGCCGACCTCGCCGACCGCATCGCCGACCTCGCCGACGCCTCCATCTACGACAGCCCCCGGGCCGCCCAGCCCGACGAGGTCTGGAACTTCCGGCGCGGCGACGGACTCGAGAAGGCCATCGCCCTCGCCACCGTCTGGAAAGCCCGCCGCCCCGCCGACCCGATCGAGCTGACCGCCGACGGGGCCCGGACCACCCTCCGACACGGTCCCCACGAGACCGCCTTCAACGGCAGCAAGGGCCTCCGCGCCGAGATCGATCTGCAAGCGCTGAGATAAGCCCCGCGCGAAGCTCGTAGCCGAAGCCGCCAAGGCTTTGGACGCCCCCGGAACGACGCGAACAGACACTGCTCCCGCGCGAAGCCCCGCTTGAAAATCTATACCACTCCATATAGACTACGGGCATGAAGACAGCCAAACTTTTCCGAAACGGCCAGAGCCAGGCGGTACGCCTTCCCAAGGAGTTCCGCCTTCCGGGCTCCTCCGTCTTCGTGCAGAGGGTCGGGCGGAGCGTGGTCCTCACGCCCCGTGACGATCCCTGGCAGGGCATGTTCGAGGCTGCGGGCAAGTTCACCGACGACTTCATGGAGACGCGCGATCAGGGAGCCCAGCCCGACCGGGAGCCCCTCGACGCATGAGGTACCTGCTCGACACCAACACCTGCATCTACATCATCAAGCGCACACCTCCGGCGGTTCGGCGACGCTTCGACAAGGTACGAGTGGGCGACGTCGGCGTGTCGGCCATCACGCTATGCGAGCTTCAGTTCGGGGTGGCCAAGAGCGCCCGTCCCGAGCAGAACGCCCGGGCTCTCCTCGAATTCATGGGGCCCCTGGAGGCCCTGGACTTCCCCTCCGCCGCATCCGCCGCGTACGGCCACCTCCGGGCCTTGCTCAAGGCGGCGGGCACGCCGATCGGCAACTACGACCTGCTGATCGCCGCCCACGCCCTGCACCTCGACCTCACCCTCGTCACCCGCAACACCCGCGAGTTCACCCGCGTTCCCAGGCTCCGGGTCGAGGACTGGACCCCGTAGCCGAACGCGCCACCTGCCCGGAGATGCACGCAAGCGGCACCTCGCGCCAGAGTTCCGCGTTCACGCGGAAGGGAACGACGCGGGACAGAATTCGGACACGTTGGGCCGAAAGGTGTCCCCGACGTGGCACGGCGCTTCCAGCCCGTGCCTGAGCGAGGCCGGATCCCGGAACGACCATGGCTGGTGGAAGCGCTCCTCATGGCCTGGTCGGGATCAGACCTCGCTCGGCTCCGGGCAAGATGCCCGGGCCACGGGGCGCCGCCTCGCGGCGGCTTCACTTCGTCAATCGTCGATCTGCGGTTCCCCCGGGCCCACCCGTCCAAGCCGCGAGAATCGACAGCGATAGCGAACCCCGACGGGTCCGCCCTCACCCATTCCACAGACTTGTCCGACGAAGCGTCTGCGCGTAGTCGGATCCACAATCCACAATCCAAAATCGCCTCCCCCCCCCCCCC
>PXDE01000580.1 GCA_003566475.1 PVC group bacterium
AAGCTGTCGGCACCGACAAAGCCGACCGTGGGCTGGCGGTGCGCGGTGTAGGTGAACGCGCCGTTGTCGAGGAACACGAGGTCGCCGTAGGCGGGGCCGGCCGCCAGCTCGAAGGTCAGGGCGTCGCCGTCGATGTCGGTGGCGGTCACCTGGCCGTCATAAGCGTCGCCCTCGGCCACCTCGAACGCGGAATCCTCGGCCAGTGGCGGGTCGTTGACCGGGTTGATGGTGATGGTGACGGTGCCGGGCACCGAATGATCCCATCCGTCGAAGGCGGTCCAGGTGAAGGTGTCGGTGCCGACGAACCCCACCGTGGGCTGGCGGTGCGCGGTGTAGGTGAACGTGCCGTCGTCGTGGAACACGAGGTCGCCAAAGGCGGGGCTTGTTTCGAGCTGGTAGACCAGGGCGTGGCCGTCGGGATCGGTGGCGATGACCGAGCCGTCGGCGGTCGCGCCCTCGTCCAGCTCAAGAATGCTGTCGGTGGGAACCGGCGGGCGGTTGACGTAGACGATGGCGCTGTCGATGCGGACGCTGCTCGCCGGGCTTCCGAGGCCAATCAGATCGAGGGATAGATCCAGGGGGGTGCCGGCAGAAACTCCGGAGAGATCGAACCGGAAGGTCACGGGGCCGGCGGGGAGAACCGCGCCGGAGGCCAGACCTTCCACGGTGACGGCATCGCTCCAGCGGGCGAGGCCATCGGCCTGGACATTGATGAGGGCGTCGGTGGCGGACAGACCGGCGATCTCCCCGAGATCCGCCCCAAGCAGGGCGATTTCGAAGGCGTCATCCGGGCTGCGTCGGTTGGCTTCCAGCAGGATTCCATCCACCACGATCTCCAGGGTGAGCGCGCCCGGAGGCACCACGAAGCTCTGGCGGAACTGGGCCTGCCCAGCGGTGCCTTCGGCGAGGATCGCCTGCCCGGCCACGACGGTGGCCAGGCCGCGCGTGGCCCACCCGAATCCAGGATCGGCGAAGTCGGACAGCAGGAAGTCCCCGTTGACCAAGGCGTCGGTGGCTCCACCCTGGGCCGGGGATCCCGAGGCGATCGGTCGATGAGGCGCGACCGTGTAGCGGGGCCCGACGATGGGGTCGGCGTATTGGACCGGCACCGGCTCGGCACGGGTCCGGACGATCATCGGCGCGGGAACGACGGGAGCGACGGACGAGGCTACGGCGAGATGAGTGTGGCCGAGCCGGGCGGTCTGCACCATGGCGACTTCGCGGTCGGACAGGACACGCCGGGTGGAGAGCGGGAGAAGCGGGTTCATCAGGCTGCCCGGCGCGGTGTTCGGGTCCAGATGCTCGCCGTCGGGGGTTAACCGTTCCGAATACCCATCGCCCACGAAGCGCAGGCTGCCATCGGAGGCGGCGACCACCCGGGAGGCGAAGCCCTCGTGATCAAGCCCGAACCCCATGAGGTGCCCGACTTCGTGGAGGACCACGGTCCAGAGATCATAAAGCCCATGGGCCGGCGATCCGGGCAGAGCCACCCGCACACCGTGGGCCGTCTCCACGAACTCGGACGCCTCCTCGGGGGTGGGATCGATGAACCATCCGAAGCCTCCGCCCGCACGGTCCACGCGCACCGTGCCTCCCACGAGGTTGCCCACCGCGTCGTATCGGCCCGACGCCGTGGCGATCCGCCCCGGGCCAAGATCGGTCACCACCACCTGGACGGACGTCGGGACCGAAACCCCGACGGCATCGGCCCAGACCTGGAGCGCCCGGGCCGTCATTTCCCGGACCGCGTCCTCCAGATCGTCGGTGGGCACCGGGCTGCCGTTCGGCGATACGGGCACCTCGGACCGCTCCGCCGTCAGGGGCGCAGTGGCCCCCTGGGCCAGAACGTTCAGGGCATAGCCGGAACTGAACCCGATCTCGCTGACCGACCGCACCACGGCCAGGTACTCGCCGGCGGGCAGCAGATGCAGGGATGCCCCCACCGTGCCGGTGGACGCTTCGGCGGTGATGAGGGCCCGGCCGGTCGCGGCGTCGATCAGGTCCAGGCGCAGAGCCGACTCCTCGGCCGCGAAGGATACCCAGACGCGGTCCAGTTCACCGCCCGCCTTCGTGGTGGTGAACCGGAAGACATCCACGTCCTCCCGATGGAGGGTGAGGCCGGTCACCGTGGCCTCCCCGCCGATGAGGACGACCGGAGTGGCGGTGAACACGGTGTCGTTGTCTTCGAAGGCGTCGGGGGCCGGGTAGATGATGACGCGAAGGGTGGCGCGGTTGTCGTTCTCGGCTGTCTCGGCCACCGCGCCCTCGGGGTCGGCCAGGATGCCGAGGGTCCAGAATCCCGGCGCGAGGCCGGAGAGGTCGAGCAGGCGATCGCTATCCTCCAGAACCTCGCCCGGGGCCAGGCCGGCGGGAACCTCGACACTGGCCAGGAGGATGTCGGTGTCCGGGTCAAACCCCGGAGTGGCCGAGGCGTAGTAGCGAACGAAGAAGGCGCCGGTGGCGTCGGTACCGGTATTCTCGATGCGGGCGGAACTGATGACGCTGCCGGTCTCGACCTGCGGTTCGTCCGCGTCGAATTCCGTTACCGCCAGGTTGGGGCCGACCGGATCGGGTGTCTGGAAGGTGAGGGTATAGGGGACGAAGCCCGAGGCGGAGGTGAGCACGGCCATGTACTCGCCAGCCTCCAATCCGTCGAGGGAGACCGTAAGCTCGCCCGGCCCGGAGGACGCACCCACGGCCAGTAGCTGCCAGATCGGATCGTAGAGCAGCAGATAGACCTGGGTGTCGGGGTCGAAGGTCGCGGTGACGGCATGGGAGGCCGTGGCGGGCGCCGAAGTCCGGAACACGTAGGCATCGATGTCGTATTCGCTGTGCAGGTTGCGGCCGCTGACCACCTCCACGCCCCGGATACTGCCGAGGCGCAGGATACCGCCGGGCTCTTCGAGGAGTTCTTCGGCGTCGTAGGTGTCCACGATGCGTAGGACTGTCGAGGCGATGTTGTCGTCCTCATTGAGCTCGGTCACGACCCCGGTCGGGTCCACGGTGGCCCGAAGGGTGGCCGAACCGGCGGCCAGCGCGGGCACGGGCGCCTCGAAGGTCAGCACGAGGCGTTCATCGGCCCCCAGCGACCCTACGGAAACCGGGGCCCCCAGCGCGGTCGGCACCCCATCCACCAGCAGGTCGAGGCCCACCTCGAACCCGTGCGCGGCGGCTCCGCCGTAGTTGCTGATCTCGACATAGACGGTCTGCGACGGCTGTTCGCTCAGCCATTCCGGAGCGGCGAGGACCGATTCCACGGCGAGGTTGGGGAGGGGGCGCGATTCGCTGTCGATGGCCAACGTATAGCCGAAGGCGTCGGGTTCGCGGGTGGAGACGAGCACGGAGTAGGCGCCCGCAGGCAGCGAGGCCAGAGACAGGCCGACTTCGCCGGTGAGCGGATCCGCCACGTCCCCGGCCAGCCAGACGCCCTGCGTGTCGTAAAGGTCGAGCCAGACCCGCCCCGACTCGTCCGTCCGGGTCACGGTGACGGCATCGGATGCGGTGCCGGTCTGAGGCAGCCGGATGGTGAACCAGTCGCGGTCGGTTCCGTGGGCGATGTTGAGTCCCGTCCAGGTGGCGGGCCGGACCACGGCCCCCAGGTCCGTGGCCTGGGCCCGGGTATCGTTCGGCTCGAAGGGGTCGGGGGCCATCCAGACTTCGGTCGTCCACATCACGGTCTGGTCATCGTAGGAGGCGTCGGGGGCCTGGCGACGACGATCCACGATGAGGGCGAGCACGGGGTCGCCCAGGGCGGAGGCGGGAAGGGAGGCCACGAAGGTTCCGGTCCAGGACTCGCCGGGGCCAAGGGCGGGGATGGCGAATGGAGGCCGAAGATGGGCGTCGCCGGCATCGATCACCGGATCGCGGCTCCAGAGCAGGGCGCCTTCGACCGGGGCGGAGGCCGAGGCGCCAGCATTGGTGACCCGAACCGGAACTTCGAAGAGCTCGCCGGCCACCACCCGGCCCGGCGGGTTCAGCACCTCGGCGTAGAGCGCGGGACCGACCGGCGCGGGCGCGGTGAGGTCAAGGTCGTAGGTAAGGCCCTGCGGGTCGTATCCCTCGACCCGGAGGATGTAGCTCCCGGCGGGCAGGCCGGCGAGGCACAGGCGGAACTCCCGCGGCCCCAGCGACTCCGCGGCCACCGGCATTTCCTGCCCGAAGCCGTCGAACAGGGACAGGCCGATGTCCGGGTTGTCCACCATGAAGCTCAGGACGAGGGCATGCTCCTCCGACCCAGTGTCCACGGTGCGGAAGCCCAGGAAGTCGCGGGCCTGCTCGTCGGCGAGGTGCATCCCGGCCCAGGTGGCAGAACCAGTCACCGCGCCGAAATCAAGGGGAGCCGCGAAGCTCCCGCCCTGTTCGGAGGGAAGTTTCTCGGCCCAGTCGTATCCGAAAAAGCTCCAGGTGTTCGCATCCAGGAGGTCATCCGCCTTGAAGATGTTGCCGGTCAGAACCTCCCGGGACACAAGGCCGAAGAGAGCCTTGCCCGTGAGGGTCGTCTTGATCTCCCCCGGGATGGTGAAACTGGAGCCCGTGCTTCCGAGCCATTGGATCTTGGGCTCGACCCCCGCGACCAGCGCGATTTCCACGCCGACCAGCCCGCTCAACGTGGCCTCCATGGCGCCCTTGAGCTCCATCTTCAGCCCGGTGGACAAGGCGTAGCTGGAGAAGTTGATGACGCCCGCTTCGGCGGCGACCCCGAGGACCAGCTCGTTGGTGATGCCGACGGAAAGACCGGCGCTCAGCACGCCCTGAATGAACGGGAACTTCGGAAAGATGTAGACCTTCTTGTAGCTGAAGAGCTGTCCGAGGCCGATGTCGGCGTTCAGGGTTCCCACCAGTTTGCCGTCGGTCAGGACAAGGTCTCCGTCGACCTGGAAGGGCTCGTATTGCATCGACGCCTTCAGGGAGAGGCTGGGCGCGAACTCCCGGCCCTTCAGCTCCCCCTTCGGCTGCTGGGGATCATTCAGAAACGCGAGCGCGCTCTCGAACCCCTCCAGGGCCTGGGTGTAGGTATTGTCGTCGGAGTCGGGCTGACCGAAGTCAGAGAAGAACCCGTAGAGGGTGGACAGGTCCACCTCGGTCTTGCCGGGACTCAGGCCGAGGGTGATAGGCACGAAGCCCTGGCCCCATTCCTCGCCGAACCAGGAGAAGACCTCCTCCATCCCCAGCGCGATATGACTGGCCTGGCCCTGGAGGTCGAAGTCGAACAGCAGGGTCCACCCCGACTTGTAGTGGATGTCGTTGGTGGCGGAGTCGTCGCCCGGCCCCAGCAAATCGGCGATCCAAGGATCGATTCCCGTCTCCTGGAAGGTGGCCAGCCAGTCACTCCGCCGGACGACGTAGCGCCCGTTATCCCAGACGATACGAGCCTCGCTGTACTGGGCGAACCGGTCGGCCGGGGCCGTGTGGATGTCCGGGTCCAGCCACTCGGGAATGGTGAGCGCGGAGATGAGGTAGGAGGCCTGGGCCACCGGGGTGACCCCCGAATAGGCGGTGTAGCTCAGCGGGGTGCCGTCGGTGTAGTCCCCCATGTTGAGGTTGAACAGGAAGCTGCCGGCCCCGGCGGTGGTGATGTAATCCTGGGAGAGGAACTGTCCGTCTACGTTCACCTCGACATGGGTCACGGTTGGCGCGATCGAGGGGGCAATGCTGAGGGTGAAGACGTTATCGAGGTCAATCCCTTCGAGGTAGCGTCCGAACACGAACTCCTCCGGATCCCCGTCCCACTGGGCGGTGAGGGTACCGGGCTGATACCTTACCGACACATCGTTGTTGGTCTGCGCCACCTCCCCGGGGAGCGGAACCAGATACACGACATACCAGGAGGTCTCGGAGGGTGTGAGCGGTTCCTGCAGTTCCAGCTCGACGACATGCCGTCCCGGGCTCAGCGGGAAGTCCCGGTCCGGCCAGACCAGGACGGGGGATGGGGGGAGAACGGGCCCCAGACGGGACTCATCGTGCTCGTAGAGCCGGATCTCCAGCTTGCTGCCGGCTTCGGGCGCCTCGCCCAGCAGGTCGTAGGTGACGATGACCCGGGCCTTCTCGCCCGGGGCCTCGGGAACGTAGCTCACCGACCGGGCGACCAGATCCACGGGCGCGACCGGGCTGGAGGCGATGCCGGCAGGCAGCGAGATCCCTTCTCCGGTGTGGCGTCGCCGCACCGCGCCGGTGTGGTCGACCCAGGTGCCACCGGCCAGGATCCCGGTCCCGACGGGCAGGTTGTTCCGGGCCGCGAAGGCCTGCACGGACTGGTTCAGGGTGGCCGCCTGGTTGGTGGCCGCGTACTGGGCCTCGGCGGCGGCGATCAGTTCCTGGATATCGAACCAGCGGACCTGGTTCACGCCCTTGTAGGTGACGAAGATCCGCTGGCCGTAGGGATCCGCGGTCACCTGATCCGGCCAGCTCCAGGGCACCTGGTCGGTGGCGGCCAGCAGCACGCCGTCCCCGAAGGGATCGCGGACCACGGCCACATTGCCGCCCCGGCCGGCCGTGGGGTCGCGGTCGAAGCTCTGGTCGCCATTGAAGGTGTTATTGGCCACCACGAAGGCGTAGAGGGTGCCGCCGGGGCCGGCGGCGAAGGCCACGGACTCGGCGTTGTTGACGTCGAAGTACCGCCTCACCGACAGTTGGGTGTCGACGAGGATCATGTCCTGGCTGGCCACAGGCAAGGCGGTGCCGATGGCGTCGTAGGTGGTGGTCTCCAGCACCAGCGTGCGGCCCCTGTTCACCATAATCCTGCGGATCTCCCTCGCCCGCGGGAAGTCCATGGGGATGCGTCCGGTCACGGCGGCGGCGTCGAGATCCACGATGATGACCCCGTCCGCGTCCCGGCCCCGGATGGCCACCGCGACCTCGGTGGCGGTGGGGCCGGCGGTGACGCCAAACGGCTTGTGCCCGACCTCAAGCCAGTTCCAGTTGAACCCCGCGTAGGCCTCGGGTCCGGAGAAGGCGCCGGGAGGCAGTTCGGTCCAGAACAGCCAGCCCGGGTCGTGGCCAGCGTCCCCGCCGTACCAATGGGCGGTTCCAGGACTGGCCACCACCAGGATATCCGGCTGGTCCAGGCCGTTGCCCTTGGTCACCGCGATGCCGGTCATTCCCGTGAGCGGGAGCGCGGTCTGCAGGGCCAGGTTGTAGATCGCGGTCTCCCGGGCGCCAAACGGATCGTTGAGGTGGTGGGACGGGCGGGTGACGAACGCGAAGACCCGGCCGGAGTCGCGGTCGGTGACAAACCCCATGGGGGATTCGGTGCCATGCTGCGGGGCCAGGGTGATGAACCACGGGGCGGACTTGCCGTAGGCGAGGAGGATGCGGCCCACGCCCGGAGCGGAGGGCTGGAGGTCGATCTCGGATAGGGTGGCGGTGTCGATGATCGAGATCGTCCCCTCGCCGGAGTTCGCCACATAGACGTAGCGGCCGCACGGGGAGACCACGAGGTCGGCGGGGGCCTTGCCCACCGGGATGTGGGCGATCTCCACGGGTTCGCCGGATCCGGGATTGGGGTCGATCACGGTGACCGTGTCGCTGCCCATGTTGGCCACCCAGATATAATGGGGCACGGGCAGTTCGATGGTCGCCCACCGGTCACCCTCCCAGCGGGTGGTCGGCTCGGGGTCGCGGCCGATGGCCGTGGGATAGGTGTAGTACGAGACCTGCACCTGAACCCGGGCGGATAGCCCGGCCAGATCCATGCCTTCCGGAACCTCGACCACCAGAGTGTTCGGCGTGACGCTCCGGATCGTCCCCAGCCGGGCGTTGCCGGTCATGCGGTCCATCTCGGTGGCGAAGAACTGGGCCCGCAGCAGGCTCGGGTCGGATCCGAAATCGCCTCCGGTCAGGGTCAGCACCCGTCGGACGCCCCCGCCCGGCAGCTCCTCGTTGGTCAGATCGGCGAGGGGGGTGAACCACGGCTCGAACACATGGGGATCGGGATCGTCCACGACCAGGAACAGCGGGGTGACGACGCCTGGAGCCGGCGTGACCGGAGCCTCGGCCCAAGTCACCCGGTCGTCGTTCACCCGCAGGACCCGGACCCGGTTGGCGGTGGGGAGGAGCGGCACGTAGGTGACGTAGTGGAGCGGATCGGGGGCGATGACGTAGCTGGCCCCGTCGGAGGTGCCCACCTCGATGATGGCGTCCCCGTAGGTCGGGGTGAGGGCCACGAAGGAGGTCACGGGCCCCCGGAGCACCACGAACTCGCCCGCGCTGAGGGCGCCCGACCACGGCGGCGACTGGGTGCGGGCGACGTCGTCGGCGCCGACCACGGCCATGTCCACCAGCGCCCACACCGGCTGGAGCGTTCCGTCCTCCCCGATGGCCTGACCGACCCGGAACACGAGCAGGCTTTCGCCGACCGGAGCCCCGGCCGCAGGCACCTCGATGCCGAACGGATGCTCCGGGAAGGCCCCGCCAAGGTCCACGCGGAAGGCCGCGACCACGGTCATCCCCGAGGGCGGCGCCATGGCCAGATCACCGGCCGCCAGCGTGGTGAGCTGCACTGTGGTGTCGGGCAGGCTCTGCGGAGGAAGGGCGACCACAATCCCGTCGGCATTGCCCACCCGGCCGCCATCCGCGCCGACCACGCTGCCATCGGGCAGGACGGCGGCCACCGTGACCGGGATGACCTGCCGGATGCCGCCCTGAATCACGGTGACTTGGGTGGCTCCGGCGGCCAGCGCGGTGACCAGTCCGTCCGGCGACACCTGGACAATGTCCTCGTGCCCAACCGTGTAGGTCGTGCCGTAGGCGGCCCCGGACCGGAGCTCCGGGCCGGTCTCGCCCAGCACCGTGAACAGGATCTGTCGGCTCGCGCCTTCGGCCATGGTGTAGGCGTCGGGGTAGATGTCCCAGAGGGCGGGCTCGTCGTGCGGGCCCACCACCACGGCGGCGGCAGCCTGGAGGGCGCCGGAAGACACGCGGACCGTGGCGGGGCCCGGACCCGCCGCCCACACTCCGCCCCCGGCCGACACAAGGACGGTGTCGGGAGCATCGCTGGTCCAGGTGACGGTTCCGGCGGGCAGAGCCTGCACCCCGCCGTCGGAGAACCGTCCCAGAAGGCGGAGCTGGCCGGCCTGGCCCGGATCCAGCCGGAGCACGGCCTCGTCCTCCGCGAACTCCAGACCGACCAGCGCGGCATCGAGCACGTTTACGGTGACCCGGCCCTCCATCGAGCGGGCTGCCCCGTCGTCGGCCACGAACCGGAACTCGGCCGCGCCGGTGAACCCGGGGTCGGGGGTGAAGTACGCGGTACGTCCGTCGCCGCCCAGCGACACCCGGCCATGGTCAGCGCCGGTGACCAGGAACACCACGGGATCCCCATCCGCATCGGTGGCCAGGTCGCCCAGCCCGATGGCCACCGGAATGCCGGGATAGGTGGACCGAGTCGCATCCGCCACCGTCGGCGCCCGGTTGGCGATGAATCCGAAGTTGCCAAGCAGGAAGATCCGGTCGAACTCGTCTACAACCCCATCGAGGTTGGCGTCCGCGGCGGCGAGGTAGGCGGGGTCGCCGACCGAGGTCCCTAGCGCGGCCGCGAACAGAGCCGAATCCTCGCCGTCCACCAGCCCGTCATCGTTCAGATCGCCGGGCAGGTAGAGATCCAGCGTGTACGCCCCGCCCTGGGCCGGGTCAGCGGACCCGATCTCGATGACCTTCACCCCGGCGGTGGCGAAGGTGAACAGCCCCGAGGCGTCACCCGGCACCTGACGGGGGCCGTCCATGGGGACACCGATCACCGACGGAACGAGCGGATCAAACACGGGCGAGGTCACACGCACCCCGAACGTGGCCTGGCCGCTGAACGTCGACGCGACCTCGGCCGGGCCCAGGATGAAGGCGGCGCGGTGGACCTCTCCGGGGGCCAGCGTCCCGGTCGGCGCGGCGGCCAGGGCCTCGCGGGTCGGCCCCAGCACATGATGGATGGGGGCGGTTCCGGTCCAGCGGCCCTGGGCGTCGTATTGGATCAACTGGCCCGGCCCGGCGGCGGGGATCACCGCCTGCAGCAGGCCATAGGCATCGTACCCGTAGTGGAACCGGTCGCCGGAATGGAGATGGCTGACCCGGACCAGCCGGTCTCCCTCATCATAGCTGAACTGGATCCGGCGTCCGTCCGCGGTGGTGACGACCGCCATGCGGCCCTGGGGGTCGGTCTGGAAGCCGATCCGCGACCCGTCCGCCGCCACGATGCCACCATCGGTGACCATCAGGCGGTCGCCGCCCGCGACGCGGATCTCTCGGAGACGGCCGACCGCGTCATAGTGGTAGCGGACCGTCTCCGCCGGATCCACGAGCACGAAGGCGGTCTCTCCGAACGCGGGGTCGGCGGGGTTGTAGGCCCGTCCGGTCCCGGCCTCGAAGAAGCCGCCGGCGGCCTCCTCCAGCAGAGCGGGCGCGCTTTCGAGCCGCCACAGGCTCCCGTCGGCCGATGCCCAGCCGGGGACCAGCCAGGACTGTCCGCTCGCGGCGACCAGGTTCGGGGCGAACACGAACGACGACGGCGTGCCGTCCGGCAGGGTCAGATAGACGCGGGTATCGATCTGGTAGGCGGCGTAAAGCCCCCGGTGCTCGAAGCCGGTGAGGGGCCGATTGGTTGACACCCCGGCCTCCAGCCCCCGGAAGCTCCAGCCGGTTCCGGCCAGCCCGGACCGGTCCTCGAAGGAACGGTAGTCGCGGATCAGATCAAGGGTGAAGCCGCCCAGATCCAGGCTGAGGTCGGTCTCCGTCGCGGTGTACTCACCGGCCTTGGCGGGGGTCAGGAACTCGATGACCCGGCTCACTGCGGTCACCCGGCCGCTGATGTCGCGGGCGGTGAGCCTAAGTTCGTAGGCGCCGTTGGGGGCCTGGGCGGGATCGATCCAGACCACCACCGAGGAATCGAACGGGGTCCGGCCGGTGGCCAGGGTTACGAAGGCGCCCTGATGGAGCGGGGCCAGTTCGAGGGTCCATCGGTCGAGGTTCGCGTCGGTCACAGAGGCCGAGATGGCGGCGGTGGCGGTAAGGACCGCGCCGGGGGCCGGGGCAAGGAGGCGAACGACTGGCGCCTCGGTATCGGCGGGGTCACGGACCCGGAGGTCGGTGGTACGCACCCCGATCTGGCCCTGGATGTCGGTGGCGGTGGCCGTCACCTCATAGAGTCCGGGGGCCGACGGGGTAAAGGTTCCTCGACCGAACCGGTCAAGGGTCAGAACCTGTCCGTCCACGGCGATGGTGATCGAGGCGATATCGGCCACTCCGCCCGCGATGGCGTGGATGAGCACGGGCTGGCCCGGCGTGGCCGGGAAGCTGGGGGTCGTCTCGACGACCACCGACGGCGGGACCGGCGTTTCCGAGACGACCAGCCGAAGGTTGCGGCGGGCCACGAACGCGCCGTCGGTGGCGGTGAACCGGAGCACGTGTTCGCCGACCTGGGAATGGAGCGGGGTCCAGGCCAGGAACCCGGTGGCGGGGTCGAACGCAGCCCCCAGGGGCAGGTCGGCCACGGTGTAGGTCAGCGTGTCGCCATCCGGGTCATGCCCGGGAACCTGGAACTCGAACGGCGCTCCGGGAGCGATCACCCGTCCGCTCATCCGGTCGATCACGGGCGGCCGGTTCACGTCGAGCACGTCGATGCGGGCGGTGAAGGTGTCGTACAGGCCGCCGGGATCGGTGACGCGGAAGGTGATCTTGTGCGATCCTGCCTGGTCGAAGCCCGGGGTCCACGAGAAGAGCTGGGTGCGCGGATCGAAGGAGGCCCCGGCGGGCAGGGCGGTGTCCACGGAGTAGCTAAGGAGGTCGCCGTCGGGATCCCCACCGAGAATAGTCAGGTGCAGGGGCTGCCCTTCCATGGCCAGCACCGGCGGGATGGGGATAAGCACCGGCGGGCGGTTGGTGGGGGTGACCGTGATCACCACGTCCTCGTGGTCGGACGCGAGCCCGTCGGTGGCGGCGAAGCGGATGGTGCGCACCCCGGCCTGCACAAAGCTGGGCGTCCAGGCGAACACGCCGGTGAGCGGGTCGAAGACCGCGCCCGGAGGCAGGCCGGCCGCGGTGAAACTCACCGAGTCGCCATCCGGATCCTGACCCTGGAGGGTGAAGGTCAGGGTCTCGCCTTCGGCCACCGTCCGGGCGCCCACGGGAAGCAGGGTCGGGGCCTGGTTCGTCTCGCGCACGGTCAGGGTGAAGGTCGCGCTGTCGGACAGGATGTGGGCGGGATCGCCGTTGCCGCTGTCCTCCACCTCCAGGGTGATGACATGGGCACCCACATCGGCGAGGCCGGGGGTCCAGCGGAACTCCGCCACGCCGTACATCGACGTGGCCAGGAAGGTGGCGCCGGCGGGCAGCCCGGTGGCCGACCAGACCAGCGGATCCTGGTCGAGATCGGTGGCCTCGACCTCGAACACCACCTCCTGGCCGACCACGGCCACCCGCGGCACCACCGGACCGAGCACCGGCTGGGCGTTGGGGGCGAGCACGCTCAGGATGAAGGCCCGGGTGCCGGTCAGGGCCAGATCGGGATCGCCGTTGCCGTCGTCGGTGGCGATCACGGTGATGGTGTAGTTGCCCCGCTGGTGGGTGTGGACCGGATCCACCGCGAAGGTTCCGGTGCCATCGCCATGGTCGGTGAAGGTCGCGAACGCGGGCAGACCGTGGACGTCCAGGGCCGGAGCGGGGCCATCGGGATCGTGGGCGCTCACGGTGAAGCTCAGCGTCTCCCCTACCCCGAGGCTCTGGTTGGGGATGGGATCGACCACGGGCGGGGCGTTGAGGTCGTGCACCACAATGGTGAGAACGGCGGAATCCTGCGTGGCCACGCCGGTCCCGTCGCCATCATCGGTGACCGTGAACGTGATGTGGTAGATCCCGGCCTGATCGAAGCCGGGGGTCCACTCGAAGACCTGGGTCTCGGGATGGAATGCCGCCCCGGCGGGCAGCGGGTCATGCTCCCAGGTCCACACGGGGAGCAGGATGGAGGCGTCCACCGTGCCGTCGGGCGTGGCCACGCCGATGCCGCCGGGATGGTCGGGATCGGTCACCGGGAGCTTCACGGTGAGCGGCTGGCCCTCGTAGATCTCCCAGCGGTCCAGCGGCCCAAGCTGGATCGGTCCGTTGACATTGAGGACGGTCACCTCGAAGCTTCCCACCGTCTCGGCCTGGCCGTCGGAAGCGGCCAGCCGCAGGGTGTAGACCCCGGCATCGGCGTATCCGGGGGTCCACTCGAAGAGCCCGGTCACCGGGTGGAGGCTGGCCCCGGCGGGAAGATGCACGCCCCGGTAGGTGATGGGATCGCCGTCCGAATCCTGGGCCTTCACGGTGAAGCGCAGGGCCTCGCCCTCGTTCACCACCCGATCCGGCAGGGCGGGCAGAACCGGGGGCTGATTGACGGCCGTGACCACGATCTCGAAGGAGCGGGTCACATCGTGGAACCCGTCGCTGACCGTGACCTGGATGTCGGAGTAGCGGCCGGCGGCGGAGAAGCCGGGGGTGTAGCGGATGACCAGATCGTCGGCGTCGAACACCGCGCCGGGGGGAAGGTTGCGGGTCCAGAAGACCAGGGGGTCGCCTTCGGGATCGGCCGCGCTCACCGGGATTTCGAGGGTCTCGCCCTCGGCCACGGTGAAGTCGGGGATGGGCAGCAGCACGGGCGGGGCGTTGGCGCCGGTCACGGCCACCCGCCACGACTGCATGGCGTAGCCGCCGCGCGGGTCGTAGGCCCGCAGCTCGAACTCGGTGTCGGCCGAGGCGTCCGCAAGCGGCGTCCAG
>PXDE01000165.1 GCA_003566475.1 PVC group bacterium
CAGTTCGACACCCCGGCCTGGGATCCCTTCGTCAACATCGTGTTCATGGTCCGTCACGCCAACGCCTTCATGGACGATTTCAGCTTCCTGCGGATCGGGGATGCCGCCGGGGCCGGAGGGGATCCGGAATGACGGATCGCGCCTGATCCCGCGACGTTCCCTCCCACGTCCCCCGCCCGGAGCCGTTCTTCCTCGAAGGCTCGGTCGGGCGGCTTCGCCGCGGGGATTGGGGATTGGTTTCATTGGGGATTGGGGCGAGGGGAAGACCCACCGCCCTGTGGCGGCCGCTCGACTGAGTCCGCGAAGGAGAGCGGCAACCTCAAGGCGTCCATGTCCGCCCCCCCGGCAACCCCGGCTTGTGATCGATCTAAGCCATTGACTTATCCAGAGAACGGCGGTAGGCTCCGTGCATGACCTTCGAGTGGGATCCTGTGAAGGATGTCTCGAACCGTGCTAAGCACGGGATCTCGTTCTCGGAGGCTGAGGACCTATTCACAGGCCATGCGGATTACCTCGAAATCTATGATGCTGCCCACAGCGAGGACGAAGAGCGGTTCTGGGCCGTCGGCCCTATTCGCAGGGGAATCATCGTGGTGGTCTTCACGGAGCGTGCGGAGGACGTGGTGCGGATTATTAGCGCCCGGTTCGCCACCTCGTCAGAGCAGCGGTTGTATCACCAGCATCTGGAGGGGACCTGAATGAGCGCCGATAACCTGACCCCGTCGGATTTCCGGCGGGCCATCCGGCACAGCGTCCGCAGGCGGATCGCCGAGGGGCGGATCGCCTCCGGGGAGGACATCGCGGCCCTCCGCCGGTTCGCGGGGCTCACCCAGGCCGGCTTCGCGGAGGCTCTGGGCATCAGTGTCCACACCCTGCGCAATTGGGAACAGGACCGGCGTGCGCCGGAAGGCCCCGCGCTCGCTCTGCTCCGGATTGCCGCCCGGCATCCCGGCATCCTCAAGGAGAACCTCGCCCTTCCGGTATAGCACACGGCCCCGCTTTCGTGTCCTTGCGCTTGCCCTACGTAGCTCCGCCATGCGGGGCGAAGTAGGGTGCCTTTCGCGCGCCCTCCGAAGCCTTGGCGAAGGACGGTGGTACTTTCCCCCGCCCCCCCCTTTGCCCCGTCGGCCTTGCCTTTGCGTCAGGGCCGGGGCACCTTGCCTGGAAATCCCCAACTGGAGACCTCCATGTCCCGCTGTCGCCACCTCGCCGCCGCCGTGCTGATTCTATCCTGCGCCGCCTCCGCCCGGGCCGCCGTCTTCCAGTATCGGGTCGATGCCGAGACGGAACGCGGGACCGCCGACGCGTTTCTCTGGCTGCCCCCGCAATCCCAGCAGATCCGGGGCGTGGTGATGAGCGGGATGACCCTGATCGAGCGCGAGATGTCCCGCGATCCCCGGGTCCGGGCGGTGTGCGCGGAGCAGGATCTGGCCATCGTGTTCCTGCGCACCGGTCTGGGCGCGGTGGATGTGCAGAAGGTGCTCGACCAGCTCGCCGAGGCCTCCGGCTACCGCGAACTTTCGCACGCGCCGCTGTTCTTCGCGGGGCACTCCGCCGGCGGGCCGCCGGCCAAGAACCTGGCCATCCGCTTCGCCGACCGGTGCTTCGGCCTCATGCAGTTCCGGGGCGGGGTTCCCGGCCCGCCCCAGCCGGTGCCGCCTGGCATCCCCACCCTGACCATGGTGGGCCAGTTCGACGAGTTCGGGATCCCCTACCGCGACGAAGACGGGCGGGAGGGGGCGTGGGAGCGGCCGCGCGACAACATCCGTGACTACCGCGCCGCCGATCCGGGACATCTGGCCAGCCTGGCCGTCGAGCCGGGGGCTGGCCACTTCGCCTGGTCCGAGGCCAACTCGGCCTACTTCGCCCTCTTCCTCGGCAAGGCGGCCCGGGCGCGGATTCCCGCCTCCTGGCCCATCGACGCCACCGAGCCGCCGGAGCTGCTCGCCATCGACCCGACCACGGGCTGGCTCACCGACCTCGACCTCCGGGCCGACACGGTCGTCCCGGCCGCCGCCTTCGCCGACTACACCGGAGACCGGACCCGGGCGGCCTGGCACTTCGACCAGGAGATGGCCGAGGCCACCGTCGCCTTCCACCGCGGGATCACCGGGCGCAAGGACCAGTTTATCCGCTGGCGGGATAGGTTCTGGGTGGATGCGGGGGTCCGGCATTTCTTCACCAGCCCCACCTGGGTGGATGACGGGCAGACCGTCCGCGTGCATCCCGAGTACGCCGACCGCTATCCCGAGCGTGGCTGGCCCGCCCTGGCCGGTCAGCCCGCCGGCAACGCGGGCACTCCGATCCGGCTCATGGTGGTGGGCGGGCCCATGGTGGTGACCGGACCCGACACCCTGCGGGTGCAGTACAGCAACGTGGCCCCGGCCGGGGACCGGGGGCGGATGACCTTCATGGCCTACAGCGAGGGCAATCAGGAATATCGCCGCACCGAGATGATCGGCATGATGCCGAGGGGCTTCTCGGGGTTCAACCGGGGCCAGGAGCAGACCCTCGAGTTCCCGCCCCTGGAGGATGTGAAGGCCGACCACGGGCCCTTCGAGCTCAGGGCCACCAGCAGCGCGGACCTTCCGGTTGAGTTCTATGTGGCCCACGGCCCGGCCGAGGTGGTGGACGGCAACCTGGTCATCCGCGAGATCCCAGCCCGGGCCACGTTTCCGATCCACGTCCAGGTGGTAGCCTGGCAGTTCGGCCGCGGCACCGAGCCCCACGTCCGCACCGCCGAGCCGGTGGCCCGCGACTTCCGGATTCTCGCGCCCTGAGCGGAGCCCTCCTGCCGGAGTCGCGAACGGACCCCGTACGGCCACGGGCCGTAATCAAACGAACCACAGAGGCCACGGAGGTTACAGAGGTTCGCAGAGGAGGGGGAAGCGGAAATAGATTCCGCCGACGTTTCGTGCTTCCGCGGGCGGGCGGGCGCGGGCATGATGGGCCGCGCATGAAGGGGTGTCCGCGCCGGGCGCTCCATGCGCATGGCTCCAACCCGGACCCCCGACCATGAACCTGGGCCGCCTCGTCTGCGCAACCTCTTCCCGCCTCCTCGCCGCGGTCATGCTCCAGACGGCATCGGTGCGGGCGGCGGAGGCCGATGCCGGGCCGATGCTGGAGATCGGCCGGGAGTCCG
>PXDE01000568.1 GCA_003566475.1 PVC group bacterium
CATCGGACATCCACGCAGGCGATGTCGCCCCAGTTCACGGGCCCCATGTTCTCATCGCCCGCCCTCTCCCTCGCCGCCGCGCAAGTCGCCCCCCGCGCGGGGGGCGTGGATTGAAACCCTTCCATGGTGGTAGGGGTAACCAAACCAAGGGTCGCCCCCCGCGCGGGGGGCGTGGATTGCGGGGCTCGGGGACGGACCAATGTAAACGGCTGTATATCAATAGATTGCGACTTCAGGTGGGCTCTGGTAAGGGCTTAGGTTTGATTTTTGGGGGGGTGGAAACCAGCTCTAAGGCGATTCGAGAGGCCGGACACGGGCGCTGCACATCTCTTAGCCGCGGTTTTTGGGGTATGGAAAGGCGACGTAAGCCCTCCCCACAGGTCTGTCGCGCCCGTAAATCATTGCGGTCCAGAATGATGCCCAGGTCCGTCCCGGGGTCGCCAATTTCCGCGCCCGAAAAGGCGCGGCCCCGTTGAAGCGTGCGCTATGCGCGGGGATTTGGGATTGGGGATCAGGGACTGGGGATGGAGCATGGGGAGGGGTTCTCCACAGGCTCGGCCCCATCGCGGCAGAGGCCAAGCCCTTGGCGGGCTCGGCTACGGGAGAGCGGCAGCGCCCGCTTGGCGGGACGGCTACGCCTCGGCCTCAGATCGGTGCTGAAGGTTGCGCACAGGGGCGGATACCGGTAAGGCTGGAACCCGACACCTGACCCGCGCCCATGTGGCTGGGACGAAAAGAGGGCCAACGCATGAAGCTGACCCCGACGTGCATCGAAGAGACGTTCGTCGGCAGGAAGTGGCTGCTTGAGGATCTGGAGGCGGTCCGGTCCGAGGTCGTGGAGGTCGTGCCCAAAGCAGCCGGGAAGCCCGGAGGCCAGGCCCGCCTGGCCGACTACCTGGTCGTCCTCTGGTGGTCGGCCCGTCTGGTCCGCGAGCACCGCAAGCCCCTCATGGCGGCGTTCACCGCCTATGTCGAGACGTACGCCAGAGACGCTCGCCCGCCCCCCCCCGGCTTTCGCACCTACGAGGCCGTCGCCCTGGAGTGGATGCTTCTCGGCCTCGCCCAGACCCCGCCCCCCGGTGTCACCCCGTCCTAGCCAGCGCGGCCCCGGAGAAGCAGCCGCGCCCCTGTGCCCCTTCGCCTGCCCTACGTAGCGCCTTGGCGAAGTAGGGTGCCTCCTGCCTGCCTTGCCGATGCCTGGCGAAGGCAGGTGGCCAGCTCGCGTGTCCCCACCGGCGTGGCCACCCACGGATCAGTCGGCCATCTGCGAGCTTGCGGTCGGCTGGGGTGCCGCCCATCATGGGGAAACCGTCGGTTGACCGTTCGAGAACCATCCCGGGGACGAGGTGTTGGAGGTGTTTCGGGAGTAGTGTATCTTCTGACCGTCAGCCCAAGCCCGTGAGATTCCCATGACCATTGAAGTCCAGATCGAGGCCGCCAGGAACCCCTGGTGGGAAGAAGAGCAGATGCATGGCCGGTTCGGCGTCAATCCCTTCGACGAGGCGAGCGGGATCCCCGCGCAGTTCAAGATCTGGGCGGCTTCCTATGCCCGTCGGGGGCCGGTGATGAAGCCGGGGTTGATCCATCGGTTTGAGTTCGAGCGCTTCCTGCAAAGCCGGGAGGTGCTCCCGATCCGATACGCTGCGCTCCATCTGGGGATCAGTGTGCGAAGCTTCCAGGATCTCCTGGCCGCTATGATCTCCCAGGATCTGCTCGCTGAGCCCGAGACCTGGTCCCCCATGATGGGAATGTACAGCACTCCGTTTATCCGGTCGCTCTACAAGCGGTTCGGCCGTTTGCAGCACAAGGTGTTCAGTTCCCACGGGGGGTTCGTCCGGAGTCTCCATGAGGAAGTCCACGGAGTCCTGGGATTGGCGGTGACGCCAGTCCATTGCACGACTTCGAAAGCCTTGGGGGAGGATCCGGTCGAACCGGCGGTGGACTTCGACATTCTGACCGACGATCCGATCGGGCTCGAATACCAGGTGTGGCTGGACTTCAAGAAGCCGATCAGTCTTCGCCCGGATGCCTGTTCGACAATCACGTACCTGCGCCACGAACGAGTGCTTGATCCATACCTTCTGGCGAAGCGTGACGGCATGGTCGATGAGCTACGGACCAAGCTGCCCGCCCAGGTCTAGTCCGGCCGAGCACGGTTCCCGAGATGTTCAGCATCGGTGTCTCGAACGCGCTGGCCATTCTGGACGCCCAGGGCGGCACAGATGGGGCCAGCCACTTCCCGAACCAGCGGGCGGTCTCGGCCGAGTTCAGAATCACGGATGGCGAGCCGATCTCGAAGTGGTTCGAGCGATGTGTGGACGGAGCGATGGGCAGGGACGTAGGGCCCTGCGAGATCGAGACGAACATCGCTCTCCTGGCCTCCATCCGTCGGTCTGGCGGCCATGTCCGCAAGGCCTGCATCCAGGTACTGGTCAACGCGAACGGCAGCCTTGCGGACGTGTATCTGGGCGATCCGAAAGCGGATGCCCGCTATTACCGGCTGGATCTGGATGTGGACTCTCCGGGGCGCCTGTTCCGTGAGCCTCAGCCCCATGTCCATTGCACTCCGGCCCAGGAACCGCGCTTTCCATGGCAGTCTCTGGCGACCGGTTCGGCGGTGCTGGACTTCATCGAATTCATCTACCTGAACCACGCCTACGACAGATGGGTCGCCTTTGCCCGTGAGTCCTACGATGAGGACAGGAGACAGAGGCATCTGGACAGCAATTTCGAGGCATTGCAGGAGGCCTATGATGCGGGGATGGTCGCCAGTGCCGCCGGCATCTACCGGGAGGATGTGAACAGGCTCCGCGATCTCCTTACGGCTGCCAAGCGGGATTGCTGCCCCGCGCTGAACATGGATGCGTCCATTCGATGGGTGTCGTACTGATGCCATGGCCTGCGACGACGAGGTGATTCCGCTCCAGTCCCGGATCGAGGCCTCCGGCGACGACGCCCAGCTTCAGGAGGTGTACGACACCGAGCGCCACCTCCTCTACGTCGCCTGCACCCGCGCCCGCGACCCCCTCCTCGTCACCGCCCTCCGCCCCGGCTCCGAGTTCCTGGAGGATCTGGTCGGGGGTTGATCGGGGATCCCGTCCAAGGCCTGGACGAAACCGTCCAAGGTCTGGACGGGAAAGGC
>PXDE01000082.1 GCA_003566475.1 PVC group bacterium
CGCAGGCGGCGGCGATCCTCGGCGACATGGCCTCGGCCAAGGCCGATCCCGAAGCCGAGGGCCGGCCCACCGCCGAAGGGGAAGGCGGCGAGCCAGGCGTCGAGCGGGCGGCGGCCGAGGGCCACGGAGGCGGGGTAGACCTGGCGCACGGTGAGGCGGTCGGCCCGGCCTCGGAGCAGGCGGAGGGCGAGGTCGCCGGAGTAGAGGCGGTAGGCGTCGAGCCGGTAGCCGGGAGGGATGCGGAACAGGCTGCCGAAGAGGGCCCAGGTGGCGGGGTCGGCGGGGCCGGGCGCGGCGAGGCCGGGCAGGAGGCGGCGCAGCGCGTAATGGCGCGAGGCGGAGGCGGCGCCGAGGTTGACCGCGCATTCAAGGGCGAGGCGGGCGGCGGGGGCGTGGCCGTACCAGAGGGCGCGGTGGCCGCCGCCCCGCGAGGGGGCCTCGGGGATGAACAGGGCCTCGGCGATGCCGGGACCGCGCGGGGCCTCGGGGGCGGCCGGGGCGGCGGCCCGGCGCTGGCGGCGGGCCAGCCAGGCGGCGGCGTCGAACCCCTTCCGGGGCGTGCGCTGCCAGGCGATCTTGACGATGGCCTCGGTGGCGTCGCCCACCACCATGCCACCCCGGTCCCAGGTGCCCTCGATGCGCAGGGGGCGCCAGGCCTCGGGGATCTCCGCCGTCCACCCGCACCAGGCGAGGGGGACGCGCCCCGTCTCCGCCTGCTTCTTCGTCTGCCGGTTCGATGCCATGGGAAATGCCGTCGCCTCTAGTAGGGAAGGGTGACCACGCTCTTGGTCATGAACACGAAGCCCATGCCGAGCAGGGCCATGAGGCCCATGCCCGCCGAGAAGCCGGCCGCGAACACCACCCGGTACTTGGGCCAGCGGTCGCCGAACCACTTGCGGCAGCCGAAGCGGCCGATGAAGGCCCCGATGACCGTGGGCAGGATGCGCTGGGGCACCGACTGGTCGAGGCCGCGGATGACTCCGTACACCAGGAACACCGGGAGGTTGAAGCGGGCCAGGAACCCGTAGGCGACCACGGCGAGGCCGAACCCGGAGGCGATGAACTCCCAGCGGAAGGCCTCGCGGAAGGGGCTGATCTGCTCGCCGGGGAGGGTGGCCGTCCACATGAGCCCCTGCTGGTAGGCCTGGAGCTCCCAGAACTCGTGGGCGTAGGGGAAGACCTCGCTGGGGACCGGGCCCATGGCCCAGATGAACTGGGCGAAGACCAGGCTGCCGATGATGCCCAGGGGGTAGAGCACCAGCTCCGACTTGATGAGGAAGGTGAACTTGGTGCCGATGAGCTCCATGGTCCGGAACTCGAGCACCTGGTTGGCCTCGTTGCGCAGGGGGATGGGGGCGAACCAGATGGCCGCCCCCTTGTAGCCGGAGAGGATGAAGGTGGCCTCGCGGACCATGGGCAGGCCGAGCTGCTGGCCCACCACCCCCTCCATCCGGGCCGACACGTAGCTGATGACCGGCGTGTACACGAACCCGTAGAAGAACAGCAGCCAGAGGGGGAACGGCCGGCCCAGCAGGGGGCCCGAGAGGTGGTTGACCAGCACGTGGGCGGTGAAGATGAAGATGAGCGTCGAGGCCACGTAGATGAACAGGGCCAGCCAGATCGAGATGTCGCCCCGGCCGGCCGGGGGCGCGAACAGGCGCTTCCAGTCGATGTCCGGCCGTCCGGCCGCGTCCAGCTCGCGACGCCGCTCCTTGAACTTGCTGCGCAGATGCAGGAACCCGATGGCGGCCACCGCGAAGCTCAGGCCGATGCCGAAGCTGAAGTAGAAGTCGAGGGTGTTGACCTGGATGGTCTGGATGCCGCCCAGCCCCTCGCTCCAGCCGGACAGGATCCCCTGCCGCTGGAGCACGGGGTTGAAGACCATGGTGAATAGCAGCCCCACCAGCGAGCCCACCATGGCCATGAACGGCATCACCATGCCCATCACCACCGCGCTGAGGTCGAAGCTCACCAGCATGGGCATGGCGGGCAGGTACGACTCGCTGTAGCGGGTGAGGTCCACGAAGGGGATGGGGATGATCTGGATGGGCTCGGCCAGCACCGCCCCGGTGATGACCGGGATGGCCATGTAGACGAACCCGAAGGCCAGCCCTCCCGCCGCGCCCATGCTGAACACCCGGAGCCGCCAGCTCTCCTTCTCGTCGGCGGCGTCGGCGAGGGCGGTCATGCCCATGGCCCCCACCGGGGCCATGGGGAAGGGCAGGCGCTCGACGTCCGCGGTGAGCCGGAAGATGAGGTAGCCCAGGCCGAAGTTGTCGATGCGGTTGATGAGGCTCATGAGGGCGCCCAGGGCGACGGGGATGAGCCAGGGCCGCATGAAGAACGAGCGGGCGCTGAGCACCTCGGGATCGGAGGGGGCGAACCAGACCGGGATGAACTCGGTGAGCCCCAGCCGCTGGAACTGCTCGCTCTGGACCAGGAACTGCTTCCAGAGCAGGTCGTGGCCGGTCACCCCCAGGGCCGCCCCGCACATGTAGAACAGCACGAAGATCTCGGGCCGGCGGATCTTGATGAAGGCGCGGCGGCAGATCTCGACGTAGAGGATGACGGTGACCCACTTGGCCGCCCCGCCGATGTGGAGCCCGGCCACGAGGCTCATGTACTGGGAGGCCGGGGCCATGACCAGCCCCACGAACAGGGCCATGAGCACGGTGCGGGCGCTGAAGGCGTCGGAGAAGGTGTCCGGCGCGCTCATCAGCTCGCGGAACTCCTGGAACTCCCGGTCTTCCTTCATGGCCATGGCTAAAGACCCTCAAGGGGAGCGGTACGGAGACCGGAAGAGCTGGAACCGCGAACGGATCCAGCGCGGCCAACGGCTGGAACCAGGCGAACCACAGAGGCCGCAGAGGTTACGGAGGTTCGCGGAGGGGGAGTGAAGAGGGAGGAACCGCGAATGGACCCGCCTTCGCGAAGACGCTCCGGCGCGGCACGCACGAATGGACGCGAATCCATGTGGGGGGAAGGGGGTGGGGCACCAATGAAGGGCCGTTGCCGATAGACCATGCTTGCTGCGACCCCTCCGGGGTCGGACGGCGAGGTGAACGCGTTCCGGGGGTGTCGCGTGGCTCGACCCCCCCGGATCTCGTGCCCCAGGATGCGACCGACCCCGGAGGGGTCGC
>PXDE01000188.1 GCA_003566475.1 PVC group bacterium
ACACCCGCCTGCGGCGTCACCCCGTGCCTTCCTGCATCGCCAGGCGGGGCGATTCTCATATTTGAGAAATCAGGAAACTAGGAAGGAATCCATGCCCTCCCGCCGCCAGGGGACAGGTCTTCTGCACGGGCTGGGGACAGGCCTTCTGCGGTAGGGACAGGTCTGTGGCGGATGGGCAGGGACAGACCCTTGTCGCCGTTTACCGGGCCGGGCGGGGATTTCCAAGGTCTGGACGGGTTCGTCCAAGGTCTGGACGGCCGGAGCTGGGCGTACGCATGGCCATCGCGAGGGGGCGTCCACCCGTAGGTCGGGCATTCCTGCCTGAACCCTCTCGGCTCCATCCAGAAAGGCCATGCTCCACTGCCTTGGCAGAATCAGACCGGAATCTCGGTTCCAGGCTCGTTTCCTGCACGTCCCCATGAGGTCGGCCCAGGCTTCGCGCAGACGCTTCGCCCCGGCACGCAGGAATGGCCGACCTACGGCTCGGCGACACCTTGCTCGTTGTGCTCGCGCGGTTCGGCAGAATCAACGGCCGCGTGCACCCGCTGTCGCGGGAAACGCGGTCCATGACAAGGACGCCGTTGCCACGGCTGCTTCGCACGTGCCACCCTGTAGAAGCGGCGTCCCCGCCGCTTCCTCCGCGTGGTATCCCTCACCCCTCCATCCGGCTGACCCCAATGGCTCAGCGGCCGTCACTGGCCACCGATCCCTGATCACCGATCACCGTCCGCCTCTCCTCAGCACCAGCCCGGACCACTCGGCATCGCCCTCGGCCCGGGCCACCGTCCAGCCCAGAGGCAGAAAGGCGGCGAGGACGTCGTCGGTCTCGGGCTCCTGGATCCCGGTCAGGAGCAGCCACCGCCCGGCGGCGGCATCGAGCCTTCGCGCGTAGTCCACCAGCAGCCGGCTGAACAGATTCGCCACCACGATGTCCGCCCGGACAGGCAGCGGCCCGGCGGTCAGGTCATGCACGAGGAAGGAGGGCGGAGGGATTCCGGGGTTGAGTCCGGCGTTCTCAGTCGCCTGGGCCACGGCGGAGGGATCGAGGTCGGTGCCGGCCACCGGACCGAACCCGAGGGCCGACGCGGCCAGGGCGAGCACGCCGGTGCCGCACCCCACGTCGAGAACACTGGCCCCGGGCTCCCGGTCGGCCAGACGATCGAGCGCGTCCAGGCAGAACCGGGTGGTGAAATGCTGGCCGGTGCCGAAACTCAGACCGCACTGGACCACGACATCCGACCGGCCCGCCGTCGGGGCTGGCCGGGGGTCGAGGTGCGCGGGCACGATGCGCAGGCGCCGACCGGCCTCGACCACGGGGAAGTGCGCCTGGCAGGCGGCCACCCAGTCCCGGGGGGTCTGGACCTGGATGCGGGAGGCCTCCACGGGGAAGGCGCTCCGTGCCGCCGCCTCGATCAGCCGGGCCTGGGTGGCGTCGGGCACGGCCACCTCCACCCACGCGGAAGCCGCGCCGCGCCGGGTGTGCTCCACAGCGGCCACGTCGACGGCTTCCCCCAGCCATGCGGCCAGGCGGTCGGCCTGGCCGACGGGGATCTGGAGCGTGAGGAGATGCAGGATGTCCGGGGCGTTCATGGGCGGCGCGACCCTAGCCCCCGCCCCCCGCCCCGGCAACTCCGCTCCGCACGTCGCCCGGCCCGGCCAGGCCCATGTGACCCCACGATCGTCGCCTCACATGTCCCGGCATCGGCCTATGTGAGCCCACGATCGTTGCTTCACGTGTCCAAGCACCGGCCTATGTGAGCCCACGATCGTAGCTTCACGTGTCCAAGCACCGGCCTATGTGACCCCACGATCATGGCCTCACATGTCCGCGCCGCAGGACCGTGGCGTCCTGCGGAGGCGGCGGATCTGGGCGCAGCTTCGGGGAGACCTAGCCTTGGAGCTTGTCAGTCACCGCGCCTTCGGAGGCGGTGAGGACCGTGTGGGCGTACTTGGCCAGCACGCCCCGGGTGTAGCGGGGCCTGGGCTGCTTCCAAACCTTCCTCCTCGCCGCCAGCTCCTTGGCGGGAAGGTCCACGCTCAGGGTCTTCTTCTCCGCGTCGATCGTGATGGTGTCGCCGTTCTTCAGCAGCCCGATGGGGCCCCCGTTGAAAGCCTCGGGGGTGATGTGCCCGACCACGAAGCCGTGGCTGCCCCCGGAGAACCGGCCGTCGGTGATCAGAGCCACCTCCTTGCCCAGGCCCCGGCCCATGACCGCCGAGGTGGGCCCCAGCATCTCGCGCATGCCCGGGCCGCCCCGCGGCCCCTCGTAGCGGATGACGATGACGTCGCCCTTCCGGATCCGTCCGGCCAGGATGGCCTTCATGGCCGCCTCCTCGGAGCCGAACACCTTGGCCTTGCCGGTGAAGGAGAGGCCTTCCTTGCCGCTGATCTTGGCCACCGCGCCTTCGGGGGCGAGGTTGCCGCGAAGAATCACCAGGTGGCCTTCGGGCTTGATGGGATTGGCGAACGGGCGGATGACCTCCTGGCCCTTCGGGTAGGGCTTCACCCCCCGGAGGTTCTGGGCCACCGTCTTCCCGGTGACGGTCAGGCAGTCCCCATGGAGCAGCCCCTTCTGGAGCAGCATCTTCATGAGCGGCGGCAGGCCGCCGATCTTCACCAGCTCGGCCATCACGAACCGGCCGCTGGGCTTGAGGTCGGCCAGCACCGGAACCTTGCGGCCGATACGGTCGAAGTCATCGATGCCTAGCTTCACTCCCGCCGCATCGGCCATGGCGATGAGGTGCATCACGGCGTTGGTGGAGCCGCCGAGGGCCATGACCACGGTGATGGCGTTCTCGAAGGCCTTTCGGGTGAGGATGTCGCGGGGGGTGATGCCCCGGTCGAGCAGGCGGAGGACGGCCGCCCCCGCCTCGCGGCAGTCGGCCGCCTTCTCCTTGGAGATGGCGGCCTGGGCGGAGGAGTTGGGGAGGCTCATGCCCAGGGCCTCGATGGCCGAGGCCATGGTGTTGGCCGTGTACATACCCCCGCAGGATCCCGCCCCGGGGATGCATACGCTCTCGATGGCATGCAGCTCGGCGTCGTCGATGTCGCCGCGGGCCCGGGCGCCCACCGCCTCGAAGATGGAGACGATGTCCACGTCCTGGTTCTTGTGGCAGCCGGGCAGAATGGTGCCGCCG
>PXDE01000533.1 GCA_003566475.1 PVC group bacterium
AAGGTCCGACCATGGCTTTTCTTCCGCCCAGGCAGGCTCGTTCCACGCGCGGTCCGTCCCGCAGGGCGGGAACAGCGGACTACTGGGGCCTCGCCCGTTCGATCATATACTTTTGCGGACCAAAGGCTTATCTGCGAAATCGGGTGAGTGTGTCTCAGAGCAGTGCAGGCCGCTGGCACTGTGGGCCAGCCGGATGAAGGGTGAGACGGCACGCTGGAGGAAACGGCTGGAAGCCGTTTCTACGGGTGGCGCGTGCCAGGGCGCCGTAGCTACGGCTTCCAGCTGTGGCTCCCAGCGTGCAGCGAAGAAAAGAGTAGCGGACCCGGGCGCGAAGCCCCCCTGAACCCTGAACCGTGAACCCTGAACACTCGCGCCTCCCAGAGCTCATGCCACCCCACAGCCCTCCGGGCCGCAGCGCGACGTATCTTGGCTCATCAGCGCGGCCTCGGCTCAGGCCCGCCGCCACTCCAGGAGCTTCACCATGATCGCGTTCTGGACGTGCATGCGGTTCTCGGCCTGGTCGAACACCACCGACTGCGGGCCGTCGATGACCTCGGCCGTCTGCTCGAAGCCCCTCATGGCGGGGAGGCAGTTCATGAAGATGGCGTCGGACCGGGCCCGGGCCATGAGGGCGGCGTCCACCTGGTAGGGCCGGAGCGCGGCCACCCGGGCCTCCCGCTCCTCGGCCGGAATGTGGTAGCTCATCCAGGAGTCCACATACACGATGTCGGCGTCGGCCACGGCCTCGGCGGGATCGGCGGTCACCACCACGGACTGCCCGAGGCCCTCCGCCTCCCCCCGCGCCTCCGCGACCACGGATGGATCGGGCCGGAACCCCTCCCCATCCGGGCACCCCACGGCCATGCTCAGGCCCAGGCGCGAGCATCCGGTGAGCAGGGAATGGGTGATGTTGTTGAGCCCATCGCCCACGAAGGCCAGCTTCAGCCCGTCCAGCCGCCCCTTCTTCTCCTGGATGGTGAGCAGATCGGCCAGGATCTGGCAGGGATGCGAGAAGTTGGTGAGGGCGTTGATCACCGGCACATCGGCGAAGGCGGCCATCTCCTCGAGGTCGGCGTGCTCGTAGAGCCGGGCCATGATCAGGTCCACGTACCGGGAGGCCACCTTCACCGTGTCCGAGATCGACTCCTTGCCCGACCCCAGTGGCGAGGTCCGCGTGTCGTAGTAGATGGCGTGCCCGCCCAGCCGGGTCATCCCGGTCTCGAACGACAGCCGTGTCCGCAGCGAAGGCTTCTCGAACACCATGAGCAGGGTGCGGCGGGTCATGACGTCGGCGAAGGCCTCGGGCCGACGCTTGATCTCGGCGGCCAGGGCCAGCACCTCCTCCGTCGGCGCGCGCGGCCAGTCGGAGAGGGTCAGCAGGTGTTGCGGATAGGGCAGGGTCGTGGTCATGGGGAAACCGACCATTCTGCCTCAGGGGAGCGGAACTGCAAGCCCATAGCCGCGGCCATCGCCGGTAGCCGCGGCCGGAAGAGACAGGGAACCGCGAATGGACCCAGCGCGGCCACCGGCCGCAACCAAACGAACCACAGAGGTCACGGAGGTTACGGAGGTTCACAGAGGGGGCCGGTGGGAGGGTGGAGAATTTGCGCGGGCGGGCAGAGTTCTGGTGGATAGTAGTGCGAATGGGGAGGATACGCGCCTGCGGAGGAGCGTCGCACCGGCCAGGCTCGTTCTCGCCCTCGGCCACGCCCTTGGCGGGCGTAGCGACAGGCGCCTCCCCTACCCCGACCGCCTTGACCCAGGCCGCCCCGGTCGGAAACGGAACGCCCGTTCTGTTTCGAGGAGGGCCCGAGGCATGGTAGGGTGGCCCTGTCCAATCCGAACCCGGAGACCGCCCATGCCCCCAGCCCTCCCCCCCACCTCCCGCCTCCGCGAACCTCCTTGCCCTCCGCTATCCGCCGGGTTGCGGCGGGCAGGGGCCCTACTGGCGGCCATCCTGCTCGCGGCCGGACCTTCGGCCGCGCAGACCGAGGCCATCACCGCCCGTGAGGGCGGCGAGGCCGGGCTGGTGGTGCTGGTGGAGCCCGCTGACGTGGCCCTGGCCACCGAGCTGGCCGCCGGGGGCCGCCACCTGGTGGTGGCCCTGAGCGCCGACGCCGCCCGCGTCGGCCAGTGGGACGCCGCCCTGGCCGAGGCCGGGGTGCATCCGGTGGCCAACGCCTTCCATTGGCGCGATCCCACGCGCCTGCCGTTTCCCACCCATAAGGTGAATGTGCTGGTCCTCGACGCCGCCACCGCCGCCCGTCTGGGCGAGGAGGAGGTCAGGCGCGCCATCACCCCCGGCCACGGCTTCGCCCTAGTGGATGATCGCGAAATCCGCAAGCCCCGGCCCGAGGGCATGGACCAATGGCTGGCCTACCGCCGTGACGCCACCGGCAACCGGGCCAGCCGCGACCTGCTCGATCCGCCCAATAGCATCCAGTGGATCGGCGGCATGCGCGGGCCGGGCAGCGGCAGTATCATCATCACGGATCGCGTGTTCTATCATCGTCAAGGTGGGGATGACATGTATGAACTCATCCACGGGCACGCAACGCCGAGGGTGCGCGCGGCCGAGGCCTTCTCCGGCGTGGCCCGCTGGAGCACCACGCGCAGCCTGGGGCATGGCGGCAGCAAGCGCTGGGAATTCGAAATCTTCACCGACGGCCAACGCCTGTTCGTGCCCCGCAGCGATTCCGGAGCCCGCCGCGGCGAGCCCGTGGACCTGGGGATGATGACGCTCGATCTGTTCACCGGCGAGACCATTGACGAGCACCTGCCCCACATCCGCTGGGGGGCACGCATGACCCGCGGAGAGATGCGGACGCCGGGCGCCTTCTCCTATCCCGGAACCATGCGCATCGCCGGCCCGGGGGAGCGGATCTATCAGGTGGATACCGATCACACCGTACGCGCGCTCAGTGCCGACGGCACCGAGCTGCTTTGGGAGAAGGAATTCGATCCCGACGAATACACCTACCAGGTGGCCAGCGACGGGGAGATCGTGGTCGTGCTCCTGACCGCGCACAACGACTATTCGGGGGGAGAAGGACCGGGAGCGGGGGGTGCGGCGATTCTCCGCCGGCATCTCAACCGCGCCACCGCCCTCGTCGGCCTGGATCCGGCCACCGGCCGGC
>PXDE01000311.1 GCA_003566475.1 PVC group bacterium
AGAGGAAGATCCGACCATGGCTTCTCTTCCGCCCGGGCAGGCCCGTTCCATGCGCGGTCCGTCCCGCAGGGCGGGAACAGCGGACTACTGGGACCTCGCCCATTCGGTCGTATGCTTTTAGGGACCAGCGGCTTACCCGCGGAACTGCGGGAGTGTGTCTCAGAGCAGCCGCCGCCGCTGAACCCCGCCGCGGCGGGGCTCAGTTGGATGAGGGGAGAGACGGCGGGCGTGATCCGACTTCGCTCAGAAGCTTCGTCGGACAAGTTGCGGGATCCGGGATGCGTGATGCGGGATACGTGATACGGGCGCCAGCATCTTCCGGTTCGTCCGATGAGTCCGACGCGTCCGATGGGCCTGCCGCGGCGAAGCGTCTTCGCGAAGCCGGGTCCGAGACGGGTACCTTCCCGGGCACTGAAGGTGCCGCCGCAAGGCGGCGCCCCGTGGCCCGGGCTTCTAGCCCGGAGCCGAGCGAGGTTTGGTCCCGATCCGGCCATGAGAAGTGCCTTCGCCGACCATGGTCGTCCCGGGATCCGGCCTCGCTCGGGCACGGGCGCAGGCGCCACCCGTGCCACGGGTGGGCCATCCCGTTGGCATGTCGACCCCTAAACCCCAAGCTTGCCCTCTCGCCCCCATCCCCTATGCTCACCCCTTCGCCACCGATCACTGATCACAGATAGCTACCCCAACCCCCGGTTTTCCCATGTCCGACCCCCGCACCCGCACCATCGACGACATCGCCATCCAGACCGACCAGCTCTGTCTGGACGAGACCTTCACCGATCAGGCCGTCGGCACCATCCGTCGGCTTTCGCCGGTGAAGCCCGATGGCTCTCCGGACCCCTCCCGGACCGCCCAGTTCATCGGCCAGACCCACGTCATGACCGGCATGGGCCCGGTCCCCCTGGACATCCCGATCGAGGCCGCGGATCTGGCCGAGGCGATCCGGAAGTTCCCCGAGGCGGCCAAGGCGGCGGTGGAGCGGATGGTCGAGGAGGTCAAGGAATACCAGCGCCGTGAGGCCTCTCGGATCGTCACCCCCGACGAGCTGGCCGGGGGCATGGGCGGTGGCCGCGGCGGGTTCCCGCCTGCGGCCGGCGGCGGGGGCGCCCGCGGCGGCCCCATTATGCTCAAGTAGGCCCGCGCGGAAAAGGGGTCAGACCTTAATTCATGCATTAAGGTCTGACCCCTATCCGAAAACCCTTGTTTTACGGGCCTTTTCGGTTTCCGATCATGTCATGCATTAAGGTCTGACCCCTTTTGGCCGTTGCCGCCAGGCGGTGGGGGAGCATCCCCGGACGCGGCGGAAGGCGCGGTCGAAGGCGGCCAGCGAGGCGTAGCCGCACTCGACCGCCACCTGATGCAGCTTCCCGGCTCCCGCATCCAGCCGCCGGCAGGCCTCGTCGATCCGGCGCCGCTCCAGCTCCTGCCGGGGCGTCCGCCCCAGCGCCTGCCGCATGAGATCCTGCATGCGCCGCCGGGACATGCCGGCCGCCTGCGCGAGATCCTGGGCCTGGATGGGTTCCCGGAAATGGGCATCCAGGAACCGCATGGCGGCGGTGAGGCCCGGGTGGCCCGCGATCCGGGCCTGGGTGGAGCGCCGCTCGACCACCCCGGCGGGCGCGATCCGCACCGGCTCCGCCGGGGCTGGTTCGCCGCGCAGCATCCGGTCGAGCAGGGCGGCCGCCTGGTATCCCTTCGCCTCGATGCGGGAGTCCACCGAGGACAGGGGCACCTGGCAGAGATCCCGGGCCAGATGCTGGTTCCCCACCCCGAGCACGCCGGTGTCCTCGGGCACCCGTCGGCCCGCCTCGACCGCCACGTCCACCAGATTCATGGCCACCTCGTCGTTCTCGGCCAGGATGCCGCAGGGGAGGGGAAGGCGGCGCACCCCCTCGGCCAGCCGCCGCCAGAACTCCGGCGCCATCCGTCCCCGGCTGGTGAAGTCCAGGCGGTCCACGGTGGCCCCGGCCTCCCCGGCGACCTCCCGGCATCCCTGGTCGCGCAGGCGCATCACCGCCGAGCCCGGGCTTCCGATCAGGACCAGCCGGCGATACCCCTGGCCGAGCAGGTGCTCGGCGGCCATCCGGCCGATGGCCCGGCCGTCGGTGTGGATCCGGGGGATCTCCATGTCCGGATAGGCCGACCCCAGGTCCACCACGGGCCCCCTGAACCGGCCCACCCACCGGGCGAACGCAGGGGTGACCAGATGGGTGATCATCCCGTGGCCCCGCCAGCCCGAGGGGATCGAGAACCCGTGATACCCCGTCCAATCCAGCGCCCATCCCGCCTGGCGGGCGTAGCGGATCACCCCGAGATGCACCTCGTGGAGATAGTATTCCATGGCCAGGAGGATCCGTTGGCGGGCGGCACCGGGTGGTCGCAACGGTGTTTCGGAGCGCACGGGCATTTCCCAAAGTGTAGATATCCTGCCGATAATGGGAAGCGTTTTCCGTTCACCTCCGCCGGTGTGATGGGTAGGATGATGGGCAGAAGGAGGAAGCTGTGGAGAATGCGACAAGCATGAAGCGAGGAACGAACCGCGTCGCCTGCGGGGCGTGGATAGGGGCTGCAGCTGGTGTCGGTCTGCTGCTGGGTGTGGCCGCACCCCTCGCTCATGCCGAAATCATCGTGGACCAGTTGTCCACCGTGCGCACGGGCACCTGGAACTTTCGGGACAACAGCTCTGGTGGATGGTCCAACGCCGACCGCAACTACTACAACGACCTGGGCACGCACTTCGCCTTCGGCGGCGCGTCCGCCACCGCGACCTCCACCGCCATCCTGCCCGAGGACGGCATCTGGAGTGTGGAGTTCTGGATGCCCACCCGCTCCGCCACCAGCAACACCCTGATGACTGTGGAGCAGGGCCTGGAATCCACCTCGTTCCGCGTGAACCAGAACGACGGTGACGGACGCTGGGCTGGACAGTGGATGTCCATGGGCACCTACCTGTTCGATGCGGGGTCGGTCAACGTCATCCAGGACAACGACGGCGCCGGCGGCGGCGCGAACAATGTCGCCTCCATGACCGGGGCTGTGCGGTTCGCCCGGGTGGAGGACGGCATGACCCCCTACATCCAGCACAGCAGCCTGGGACCGGTGGGCAGTGTCGGCGAGTTCTACACCGAGGTCTCGGGAAGCTGGATCAACTCGACCCACAACAACCCGTTGTGGGGCACCAACCGCATCAGCGACAGCCCCAATGCCGAAGCGGTGTTCACCGCCATGCCCCTCGCCGCCGGGCTCTACGACCTCGATCTGGTCTGGACCCCAGATTCCAACCGAACCAGCTCGGCCCTGCTCTCGTTTTCCGACCTGTTCGGCGATGTCCACGATCTGTTCATCAACATGCAGAACACGCCCGGGTCCGGAGGCGATCCCTGGGAGCCGCTGGGCGGCTTCTGGATCGACGGTTCGACCGAGTTCTCTCTGACCAATGCCGCCGGCAGCGGATTCCTGAGCGCCAACGCGATGCGCCTCACCTTCCTGGAGCCGATGCAGGAGCCCGCCGCGATCATCCCGGAACCCGGCTCGGCGCTTCTCGCGGGCCTCGGCGCGCTGGTCGTCCTGGTCCGCCGCCGCCGTCGGTCCTAGGCCGGCTCGCTCCCACTCGCATCCGCCGAGCACGGCAGAGACTGCCGTGGCTACACCGCCGCATTTCGCGGCGGGATCCGCCGCCCCCGTCGCGCTCCGTGTAGCCGCCCCAGTCTCTGGGGCGCAGTCCGCGCCACACGCGACAGAATCGCCGCGCCGCCGGGAACGCGCTCAGACCGCCTGCAAGACGCCCTGGTAGCGCATCATCTCGACCTCCTTGGCCGACTCGACGTCGCGCATGGGGGGGAGATGCTCGAAGTGAAGGCCCTGCTTGCTGGCCGCTGTGCTCAGACGCTCCACCGCGTCGGATGCGTTCCAGTCGATCCCCTTCAGAATCTCGGGGCGGTTCTCGGCCAGGCCCACCAGGAACAGGCCGTTCTCCGGAGTCGGCCCGATGGCCACCGCCGCATGCCCCAGCAGGTCGTAGGCCTTCTTCAGCACCGTTCCGTCGAAATTCAGCGTGTCGGCTACCGCCGCCACCACCTTGGACGCTCCGGCCTCGAACGCCGCCGCTACCGCCTCGGCCACCCGCTCGCCGGGGTCGGTCGCCTCCGGGGCGCTCACCGTCCACGACGGTCCCAGCCAGCCTCGGGCCTCCTCCACCTTCTCGGCCGGGCGGACCGCCGCGTACCGGGTGGGGGAGAACCGGAGCAGGTCCATCTCCTCCAGCGTCCGGGTGACCAGCGCCTTCGACACCTCGGCGGCGGTCTCCTCCCCGATGACCCTGGCCAGACCGGGCTTCACCTTCCCAGCCTCCGGCCAGGTCAGGAGCAGAATCAGGGCCCGTCGCGGGTCGGCGACCAGGTCCGCCCCCTCCGCCGGCTCCCCGCCCTGTCGGATCAGGTTCCAGGCCCGGGCCGTGTCGAGCAGATGCGCCCAGGGCCCCCGGGCCGCGAATGCGGCCGACGAGGCGACGGCCCGGCAGCCGATCCGGACCGCCTTGCCCTTTCCCTTCATGCGCCGGGCCAGATCCCAGCCCTCGAAGTCGGGCAGGTCGCGGAACACCTCGCCGCCGGGGAAATCCGCCGCCTTGACGGTAAGGGCCTGGCGGAGGGACGGCAGCTTGAACACCAGGGAGCTCAGCCAGGCGCCGCCGTCGGCCAGGAGCAGGGCCGGATGGCGGCCCCGATAGGCCGGCTGGAACCAGCCCAGGGCGAAGCCGGGGGGGGAGGCGGCCTTCATCGCCGCCGCTCGCCAGCCGCGCCGGACCTGGACCCCGGGCGGCACGAACATCAGGATCTCCTGGGCGGCGGCCGCCGCCCCCGCGTTCAGCGCGAGGGCCCGCCGGGCCGGGGCCTCGATAACCTTCACCGACGCCCAGCTCCGGATCCGCTCCAGCACCTCGGGCTGGCTTCCCTGGTCGGCGACCAGGATCTCATCCACATCCTGAAGCTCCGGCCTCAGCGCGTTCACGCTGGCCTCCAGGTTCGCGGGTTCGTTCAGATGGGGAAGGATGATGGAAATGGCCATGAGTACGTCCGGGTTTAGGGCGCGCAGACTATAACGGGGAAGGGCGGGGGGGCGCAACTCTGGGAGAGCGGCACGGCTGGAACCGCCTCCGGCGAAAGCCAAGGCGGTATCGCACGGGGTGAGGTCGCGATGCGGGTTGTGAGGCGTAAGGTCTCGCGGTGGACGCCGGGCCTTGGTTGGCCGATGCCACCGCAGTCCATAGGGGAAGGCCGTCTGGCCACGGCGCCCACCCATTTGGACTGCGGCGGGAAGGGAGGTCTGCCGACCTCCACGCCGCTTTGGCTGACCTCGGAAAGACCGTGATTCAAGATGGAGGGCGCCTGGGGTCATTGGTTGGCGTGGTCTGGCGTGCCTTATTGTCTCAGAACAGCGACGACTGCGGGCGTATGGGGTCCGTTGGACCAAAGCGTTGAGACACCACGTTGGGGGAAACGACAAGACGCCGTTTCTACAGGGCCGCACGTGTCCGGCGGCCGTGGCGACGGCGTCCTCGCCGTTGTTCCCCGCGCGTTGTGCGAGTACGGGGAGCCCGGCGATCTTCGGGAAAAGGGTGGGACCGGGGGGGCGGGTCTGCCACCATGCCGGCCATGGACGACCTCATCCTCATCGCCGGATGCGGGTACCTGGGCCGGCGGGTGGCGGCCCGTCTGGCGTCGGCCGGGCACGCCGTGGTCGGGGTGAGCCGGCAGGCCGCCGCGCCGCTGCCGGGGGTGACGATGCTCGGGGCCGATCTGGCGTCAGCCGGAGACCTGGCCCGCCTGCCCCCGGGCATCAGCCATGTGCTGTACGCGGTGTCCACCGGGGGGCGGGCCCGGACGGAGACCGAGTACCGGACCGGGTTCCTCGATCCGCTGGCCGCGCTCACCGCCCACGGCCTGGATTGCTGGCCGCACTGGCGGCGCACGGTGCTCATCTCGAGCACCGGAGTGTATGGTCAGGCCGACGGCGCCTGGGTGGATGAGACGTCGGAGACCCGGCCCCTTCGTCCGGCCGGACGGGTGATGCTGGAGGCGGAGGCCCTGGTCTCGGCCCGGACGCCGGGACCGGTGACGCTTCGCCTGGCCGGCATCTACGGGCCGGGACGACAGCGTCTGATCACCGCCGCCCGGCGCGGCGAGACCCCCGGGCCGGAGGAGGACCGGTGGCTGAACCAGATCCATGCTGACGACGCGGCCCGGCTGGCGGCGGAGCTTCTCACCGACGCGGCCCCCCCGCCGCGGGTGGTTGGCGTGGACCGGGCGCCGGCCCGGCGATCGGAGGTGCTGGCCTGGCTTCGGGACCGGCTGGGCGTGGCGTCCGATCCGACGGTGACGTCCGGGCCCGGCCGGGACCGGGCGGACAAGCGGTGCCGGTCACGGGTTGCCGACGCGCCGTGGTACCGGCTGGAGTACCCCACCTTCCGGGAGGGATACGGGGCGCTGCTGGAGGGGGAGGGGGCATGACCCTGTCCGACCGCATCCGGGCCGAGGCGGTCAACCTGGGATTCGACCTGGTGGGCATCGCGTCGGCCCGCCGCGCCCTCACCGCCGACGCGTTCCACGGCTGGCTGAATCGGAGTTACCACGGGGAGATGGCCTGGCTGGGCCGGGATCCCGAGCGCCGGTGCGACCCCCGTCGGGTGCTGCCGGCGGCGAGATCGGTGGTGGTGGTGGGCGTGTCGTACTTCGTCCGCGATCCCGAACCGGAGGTGTGGGACGATCCCCTGCGGGGGCGGGTGGCCCGGTACGCGTGGGGACGGGACTATCACAAGGTGATCGAGCGCCGCCTGCGCGACCTGGGGGATTTCATCCGGCGGGAGGCGACGGGCGACTTCGCTATGAAGGCCTATGTGGACTATGGCCCGGTGCTCGAGCGCGAGGCGGCGGCCCGGGCCGGCCTGGGGTTCGTGGGCAAGAACACGCTGCTCATCAGTCCCCGGCTGGGATCCTACACCTTCCTGGCCGAGATCCTGCTGAGCCTGGATCTGGAGCCGGACCCGCCGCTGCCGTCGGATTCGGCCGATGGTCCGGACGCTCTGGCCGCCCTCACCGAAGGACGGGGCACCTGCGGCGCGTGCACCCGCTGCCAGACCGTCTGTCCCACCCATGCCTTCCCGGCGGCCTGGGTGCTGGACAGCCGACGGTGCATCTCCTACCTCACCATCGAGCACCGGGGCGACCTCCCGGTCGAGCTCCGGCCCCGCATGGGCCGCTGGGTGTTCGGCTGCGACGAGTGCCAGTCGGTCTGTCCGTGGGTGAAGCAGTTCTCGGCCCCCGCGTCGCGGCCCTGGCTCGCCTACGACCCCGATTGGGCGGCCCCTCGGCTGGACGAACTGCTCGCCCTCGACGACGCGGGGTTCCTGGCCCGGTTTGCGGGCAGCCCGCTCATGCGGCCCAAGCGCGGGGGGCTTCTGCGCAACGCGGCGGTGGCTCTGGCCAACGGCGGCCACCCGGACGCCCTCGCCGTGGCGGAGCGGGCGGCCCGAGACCCGGACCCCCTGGTCGCCCGACATGCGGGCTGGGCGGTGAAGGTGCTGCGGGGCGGTGCCTCAGAGCCGTGAAGGCGGCTGGGCCGCCGAGTGCAGCCGGATGAGGGGTGAGACGGGCCGCTTCGCGGCGGGGACTGGGGATTGGGGATTGGGGATTGGGGAAACCGCAGATTGACCCTACTACGCTCCGCAACGGAGCTACGTAGGGCAAGCTGACGATCTACGAAGAGAGAAGGAAGGCCAGGCCTTCGCGCCTCGCTATCGCTATCGATTCTCGCGGCTCGGGTGGGGGGCGCCGGGCAACCGCAGAACCGCAGAATGTTGAATATCGAATGTCGAACGGGGCCGCCAGTACCTCGCTGTTCCCGCAGGGCGGGACGAGGGCGCATGTGCGGTGCCTGCCCGGAGGAAAGCTGGACCTTGGCTTTCCTTCCGCCCAAGTAGGCTCGTTCCATGCGCGGTCCGTCCCGCAGGGCGGGAACAGCGGACTACTGGGTCCGCGCCCATTCGGGCGTATGCTTGTGCGGACCAAGGCTTGTCCACAGAACTGTGGGATGGTGACTCCGAGCAGTGACGGCCGCTGGCACGGTGGGCCCGCCGGATGGGGCAATGCGACACCACGGCAGTACCCAACACCCTGTAGCCTGCCGCGCCGTAGCCTGGCGAAGGCGGGCGGCCGCTCGACGGAGTCTGCGACGGAGAGCGGCTTCGGCCCAACCTGTCCGACCTCTGTCCCGCGTCGTCCCCTCCCTCTTCCTCGGCCCGGAGCCGTTCTTCCTCGAAGACACGGTCGAACGGCCGCCACAAGGGGGAAGCCAGGCGTGGGACCAGCCCAACGCCCGGTTGCTTGCCCCCGCCCAACGCGGACGCTTGCCACCGGGGCCCGGAACCGCCACCATGCCCGGGACATGAACTCCGCTTCGCCCTGGAGCCTCCGCCGCGCCACCGCCCGATTCGAGAAGGTCATCGTCAGCGCCCTGCTTCTGCTCATGGTGCTCACGGTTCTGGTGTCCACGGTGGAACTGGGCATCCTGGTGGTCCGGGAGCTGCTGCGGCCTCCGCTGCTCCGACTCGAACTCCAGCACCTGATCGAAGTGTTCGGCTTCTTCTTTATGGTGCTGATCGGCCTGGAGCTGCTGGAGACCATCCGGGCCTACATCGAGCACGACAAGGTCCACGCCGAGATCGTGCTCATGGTGGCCATCGTGGCCATCGCCCGGAAGGTGGTCATCCTGGACTACGGGAAGGCGACCCCGGGGGTGATGCTGAGCATGGCCGCGCTGATCCTCGCCCTCGCCGTCAGCTACTTCATGGTGAAGCTCACCTGGCCGAAGCGTCCGCCTCCCTGACCTCGACCGGCTGGTAGAGGCAGATCTCCTGGCAGAACTCGCAGCGCTCGGACTCGTGGGCGCAGCCGGTGTCCATGTCGCGGAGGAGCTTCAGGAAGGCCTTCGCCTCGGGGCGTCCGGACTGCACGGCCTGGATGAACTGGGAGAGCCGGACGCTGGTCTCGAGGCTCAGCAGATGCTCGATCTTGCAGGCGTCCACCTCGGCCTGGTCCCCATCCACCCCCAGCACGTCGCGGAAGAGGGCCTCGAGGATCTGGTCGTTGTGCTCCACCAGCTCGGCCAGCCGCTGCCCCTCGCGGGAGAGGAGCAGGAATTTGTTCTCGTCCTCCTCGACCAGCCCCTTGCGCTTCAGCGGCTTGAGGCTGATGGAGGCGCTGCCCCGGGTGATGTTGAGCGCCTTGGCCACGTCGGTGACCCGGGCGTATCCGTGCTCGTCGAGGAGCTGACGGATGGTCATCAGGTAGTGGGCGGCGCTGTGGCTGAGCTGATTCTCCTCGAACTTCTTCCAGACGTCGCGGGACATGGGGGGCTCCTGGCAGGCGATCCAGGAACCTTACGTCGGCCGTCCGTTCCCGACAAGCGCGGGCGGCCCTTCGGGCCTTCCCTTTCCAGGGAGGCTCGGGTATGTTGAGTGCACACCAGATCACCCAGGATCTCTTCCGCCATGATTCAATTCACCTGTGGCCAGTGTGGCCGCGACCTGCGGGCTCAGGAGCGGATGTCCGGCAAGCACATGAAGTGCACCGGCTGCGGGGCCTCCGTCAAGATACCGCCGGCCCCGGTCGCCCATTCGCCCGATTCGGCCGACCTCCACGAGCCCCGCCTGCTCAAGCTGCGGGAGGAGATCAAGCAGACCCAGGCGGTGGCGGAGGTCAAGAAGGACGAGGCGGGCCTGCAGTTCCGCCCGCCGGTGGCCCCCGCCATGGCCGGCAGCGGGAAGAAGTCGCGCCTGGTGATGCGGGAAGGCGTGAAGCCCCGGTCCGGCCGATTGGAGCAGACGGCCAAGGTGCTCCTCGCGCTGGCGATCATGCTGGGGGCGCTGGGGTACGCCGCCTCCAAGGTCCCCGCCTTCTCCGACGAGGTGGACATGGTGAGAGACTTCCTCCGCGACATCCGCGTTCGCTGGCAGCGGGAGACCGACCACTATCGTGGACGGGGCGGGGAGGCGGAGGAGGGGGAGGAGAGGTGATCGGGGGTCAGGGGGCGGTGGTCGGTCGCCGCCTCTGAACCGCCGGGTTCAGCCGGATAAGGGGTGAGACGGCTGGAGTGACCCGGGATTCGCGATACGCGATACGGGATACATGCCAGTACCTCGCTGTTCCCGCAGGGCGGGACGAGGGCGCATGTGCGGCGCCTGGCTGGAGGAAGGCTCGACCATGGCTTCTCTTCCGCCCAGGCAGGCTCGTTCCATGCGCGGTCCGTCCCGCAGGGCGGGAACAGCGGACTACTGGGTCTGCGCCCTCTCGGTCGTATGCTTGTGCGGACCAATGGCTTGTCCGCGGAACCGCGGGAGTATGTCTCAGAGCAGACCGCCACGGCCACACCGCCAGCGAAAGGCGACGAATCCGCCCTCACCCAATCCACAATCCACCATCCGAAATCCGAAATCGCCTCCCCCCTCATCCGGCTGGGCCCACCGGCTCCGCGGCCCTCAGGGACCACCGCCCCCCGCCGCCCGCAGCTCCGCCAGCGCGTCGGCCAGGGCGGGGGCGAGCACCGTCCGGGAGCGGTTGAGGATGTAGAGATGCACCCCGGCCACGCCGCGGCCGGCCAGATCCCGGATCTGGTCCGCCGCCCAGCCGAGGCCGGCCGCCTCGCCGGCCTCGGCGTCGCTTCCGGCGTCGGCCAGACGGGCGCGGAGCGGGGAGGGCAGGGAGGCCCGGCAGAACCCCATGATCCGCTCCACCTGAGCCAGGGAGGTCGCCGGAAGCAGACCGGCCAGCACCGGCACCTCGATCCCGGCCGCCCGTACCGCCTCCCGGTAGGCCAGGAACAGACGGTTGTCGTAGAAAAGCTGGGTGGTGACAAAGGCCGCGCCGGCCCGGACCTTGGCCGCGAGATGGCGCAGGTCGGTGGGGCCGTCCGCCGCCTCCGGGTGGACTTCGGGATAGCCGGCCACCCCGCAGCAGATCTCGGGATGCCGGTCCCGGATGAACGCCACCAGCTCCGAGGCGTAGGCGAGGCCGTCGGGCGCGGGCGTGAAGGCGGTCGCCCCCCGGGGCGGATCGCCGCGGAGAGCCATGATGTTGCGGTACCCGCGGCCCGCCAGCTCGTCGGTGACCCGGGCGAGGTCGTCGCGGGAGGACCCCACGCAGGTCAGATGCGGCATCACCGGGCCGAGATCCAGCGTCCGCAGCATCTCGCACACGGCGAGGGTGCGGGTCCGTGTGGATCCGCCCGCCCCGTAGGTGACCGTGACGAAATCGGGATGGATCGCCTGCAGGGCCTCGGCCTGGCGGGTGAGGTTCCGCAGGCCCTTCTCGTCCTTGGGAGGGAAGAATTCGAGCGAGACCAGAGGCCGTTGCCGGCGGGCGAGCAGCCCGCCGATGGAGGGGTCGGGGCTAGCCGCCACCGCCGCCCCCGGAATGCAGCAGCGCTGCGCACAGCACCCCCAGCAGCATCCCCGCGAACACCTCGGTGCGGGTGTGGCCCAGCAGCTCGGCCAGCCGCCGCTGGGACAGGTGGTGCTCCCGGAACAGCTCCTGGACGATCTCGTTGAGCAGCCGGGCCTGCAGGCCCGCCGCCCGCCGCACGCTCTGGGCGTCGAACATCACGATCGAGGCGAAGAACGCGGCCAGGGCGAACTCCGCGCTGCCGAAGCCCAGGCGGATCCCCACCGAGGTGGCCACCGCGCAGACCAGCGCCGTGTGGGCGCTGGGCATCCCGCCCGTGCTCACCAGCACCCGGAAGTCGAGCTGGCGCTGACGGACCAGGGCGGTGGCCATCTTGATGGACTGGGCGGCGAGCCAGCCGATGAGGCCGGCCCACAGGGTGAGGTTGGTGTACCACGGGGACATCGCGCGGGCCAACCTAGCAGCCCCGCCGCCCGGCTTCACCCCCTAAATCCTCTCCCGGGCGATGGGGTCAGGCCTTCACCCTTGCCATCCGGCGCGTTCTCCATCGTTCCGGCCCGCGGCAGGGTCGGATGGAAAGGGTAAAGGCCTGACCCCTCGCCACGGAAAAGCTCGTCAGCTCCCGGCCCGGGGTCTAGGCTCCGCGGTGAGACTCATCGGGCGGATCCGCCCGGTCGGTCTGGAGGAGATCACGGGCCATGAGGGAAGATATCAGCGAGGAGGACGTCCATCGGTGGTTCGGGGGCCTGCTGGCCATGCGGGCCCTGCCCTCCGAGGTCCGCATGCTCGCCCACCGGTTCAACAACCAGCTCACGGTGATGTCCGCCCATCTGTCGCTGCTGCGCGAGCTGGTGAGCGGGGCGGAGGAGTCGGAATCGATCCAGGCCATGGACCAGACCGTCGAGGGGCTGGCCGCGACCATGGCCACCGTGCGCGACCTGGCCTGCCCTTCGCCGGCCCGGTCCACCCGGCCCGACGAGGTGCTCCGGGACTTCCGCGAGGCGGTGATGCGGATGGATGTGGGCGGGGCCGACCTCGAGGTGGCGCCCGGCCCCGCCGGCCTCGCCCTCGGGGTGAACGCCGGCATGGTGATGCATCTTCTCCACGAGCTGGTGGGCAATGCGCTGGCGGCCACCGGGGGCGGGCCGGAGGCCCGCATCCGGGTCGGCGCGGAGGCGCGGGCGGACGGGATCGCCTTCGTGGTCGAGGACAACGGGCCCGGGCTCGATCCCGAGATCGCCGCCCGGCTGGGGCGTCCCTTCGTCACCACCCGTGCCGGGGCGGCGGGCCTTGGCCTGTGCCTGGCCATGGCCCAGCTCGCCCCCTACCGGGCCCGGCTGGAGTGGGGCGCCTCGGCCCTCGGCGGCGCCCGCTTTGCGGCCATCTTCCCCGCCTGACCCCTCGCTGATGCCATAGGGACCCGCCCGAACTCCTACGGGGACGTAGCGCCCAATTCCGATTGGGCGTCTCCGTGGGCCGGAACGTGACACCGGCGGAGACTCCCACTTGGAAGTGGGAGCTACGGGGACGTGGCGCCCAATTCCGATTGGGCGTCTCCGTGGGCCGGAACGTGGCGCGGGCGGAGACTCCCACTCGGAAGTGGGAGCTACGGGGTGACGCCATCTCTCGGAACCACCGGCCCGGGCGCACGGGTGCAGGTCGTGTGGCCGGCCTATGGATTGGCCGCCCGCAAGGGCTTGCCTTCCGCGGCGAGACCGCTATAGTCGCCCGTTTTCATCTTCCGCGCTTCGGCGGAAGGAAGCGAGTGTCCGGGGCTCCAGCCCGGGCCAAAGCGGATTGGTCCCGTCGTGGACCCAACCTCTGGAGGAGACAGCCATGCCCGTAGACCGTGACGCCCTGTTCCGGACCGATGTCCGGGAACTGCTCGAGGCCGGACTCCATTTCGGCCACCAGACCAAGCGCTGGAACCCCCGCATGCGGCCCTTCATCTTCGGGGCCCGCAACGGGATCTACCTCATCGACCTCAACCAGACCGCGGCCGGGCTCCAGGACGCCCTGACCTTCGTCCACAGCACGGTCACCCGCGGCCGGCCCATCCTGTTCGTGGGGACCAAGAAGGCCGCACGCGACGTGGTGGAGACGGTGGCCAGGCAGCATGGCCAGCCCTACGTCACCACCCGGTGGCTGGGGGGCACCCTCACCAACCTGCAGACCATGCGCAGCCGGGTCGAGCGCCTGCTCCAGCTCGACCGCGACGAGGCGGC
>PXDE01000375.1 GCA_003566475.1 PVC group bacterium
CCCGTCAGGTCGGCCACCGTGATCAGCGACACCAGCGCCGTGTTCTTGAGGAGTTCGATGAGGATGTTGCCCAGGGGGGGAAGCGCGGTGGGGATGGCCTGGGGCACCGCGATACGCCAGAGAGTCTGCCGGGGCGAGAAGTTGAGGGCCCGGCCGGCCTCCCACTGCCCGGCGGGCACCGCGTTGACCGCCCCGCGGATGATCTCCGCTCCGTAGGCGCCGCTGTTCAGCCCCAGCGCCACGATGCCCACCATCATCTCATCGAGGCGGATGCCGAAATGGGGGAGCACGTAGAAGAACCAGAAAAGCTGCACGAGGGCGGAGGTCCCCCGGAAGGTCTCGATATAGCCGCGGGCCACCACCCGGACGGGCACCCAGCGGCTGCGTCCGGCCAGCCCGGCCAGGAAGGCCAGGACCACCGTCACCACGAACCCGCCCCCGGCCAGGGTCAGCGTGGTGCCGAACCCGCGGAGCAGCGGAGGGAGGAACAGGGAAAGGTCGGACATGGGGGCGGGGCGCCCTAAGGGCGCGGGGATTGGGGATTGAGGATTGGTTTCATTCTGGGGTTCAGGAGGAGGGGTCAGGAGTCAGAGGTCAGTCGCAGCCGCTGAGCCGCTGGGTTCAGCCGGAGCAAGGGGTGAGACGGCTGGCGCGATGTGAGGTGTGGGATGTGGGATGTGGGTTCCGGGAAACCGAATATTGACCCTACTACGCTCCGCAGCGGAGCTACGTAGGGCAAGCTGACGAAGGCACATTGACGAAGTGCGGAGCGGTCTTCGCGTGGCCCGGGGGGCCTCCCCCGGGCCTCTGGGACTCTCCAGGTGGCGGGGAATCTTTCCGAGGGCGACGGCTTGTTCTGGGGGCAGGGCACGGGGGCAGGCGCCCCCGTGCCACGTCGGGGCAATGTACGTGGGACGCCATGGCCCGGCATGCGAGGCCTCGCTCAGTCTCCGGCCCCCCCGCACAGCTCCGCCGCCGTCCTGTCCCCCGGCAGCTCGGCCTCGGTGAAGCCGAAGGGGCGGACCAACTCGGCGTGCTCGGGGCTGCCGATGAACGCGGCCAGCCGGTCGTTGAAGGCCTCGACGATCTCCCGGTCGCCCTTGCGGAAGGCGAACGCGCCGTAGCCGCGGACCTCCTCGCCGTCGATCACCGGGTCGGTGAACGGGGTCGCCCGCTCGACCCGGCCGGTGGTGTCCTTGTCCACCAGGTCCTGCACGGTGAGGGCGGTGCCGCCGTAGGCGTCGACCCGGCCCGCGATGACCCCGGCCAGGGCGCTGGGAGCGTCGGGGAAGACCACCACCCGCGCGTCGGGGATGCCGATATCACGGGCGTAGGCCCGCTCCACCGCGCCCGCCACCACCCCGAGGGTGGCGTCCTCGTGGTCGCGGATATCCTCGTAGCTGTGCAGGCCCTTGGGGTTGCCGGTCCGCACCGCGAAGGCCTCGCCCACGCTGTAGGTGGGGTTCGAGAAGTCCACCTGAAGGCAGCGGTCGGGCAGGATGTACATGCCGGCCGCGATGATGTCGACCCGGCCCGCCTGAAGGTTGGGGATCAGCGAGCCGAACTCGGTGAGCACCCCCTCGACCTCGTCGATGCCGAGATCGGCCAGGATCACCCGGGCGATCTCCGGAGCTTCGCCGGTAAGGCGTTGGGTGGCGGTGTCGCGGTAGGCGTAGGGCGCCTCGTTGGCGTAGCCGATGCGGATGCGGCCGTCGGCCTGGGCACGCTCCAGAGTGGAGCGTTCGTCGCGGGCCCCGCAGCCGGCGGTGGCGGCGGCGAGGGTCGTGGCGGCGAGCAGAAGGAGGATGGGTCTCATGAGATCACCAGGGAGGGATAGTCGGGGGTTTCGGGGGCGAGCGGGGTGAAGTCGCTGCGGTTGGCGATGAAGTCCGGCCGCGGGGGCAGGCCCGAGAACGGATCCTGCGGCGTGTTCTCCACGCTGTTGTAGACAAAGAACACGTTGTGGCGCGGGTACGGGGTGATGTTGCCGTTGGAGCCGTGCATGGCGTTGCTGTCGAAGAACAGCACCGATCCCGCCTTGGGGATGGGGGCGGCGATGCCGTGCTCCTCCACCAGCCGGGTCAGGGTGGCGTCATCGGGCACGCCCAGATCCTGCCGCCTGAGCGAGGTCTTGTAGTTGTCGGCGGGGGTCTCGCCGGGGCAGGCCACGTAGGTGCGGTGGGCGCCGGGGATGAGCATGAGCGGACCATTGAAGGGATAGTTGTCGGTCAGCAGCACCGACGCGCTCAGCGCGCGCATCCGGGGCAGCCCGTCCTCGACATGCCAGGTCTCGAAGTCGGAGTGCCAGTAGAACTCCTTGCCCGCGAACCCGGGTTTCAGGTTGATCCGGGACTGGTGGATGTACACCTCGCCGCCCAGGATGTGGGTGGCCACGTCGAGCAGGCGCCGGTCCCGGGACAGCAGGTCGAGCACCTTGCTCACCATATGCACGTAGAAAAGGCTCCGCAGGGCCCCGCTGGTGGGCTCGGTGATGGCGGACTCGGATTCGAGCACCGCCTTCGAGGTGGCCAGCCGCTGCACTTCGGTCTCCAGCGCCTCCACCTCCTCGTCCGAGAGCAGCCCCTCCAGCACGAGGAATCCGTCGCGGTCGAACTGCTTGGCCTGGTCGGCGGTCAGCCCGCGGGCGGGCGGACCCTTCGTGTACACCACGGGGTCGGTGCGCTCATGGAGTTCGCAGACGCCGCCCACGCGGGACGGGTAGAGATCCTCAAGCACGGTGGTCATAATGGGGTCCTCCTTTGGGGGATGGGTGGATGGTCAGCCGTCCGCGCCGGCGGTCTCGGCCTCCAGGGGGTAGGCCCCGTCCTCGCCGTGGACCTCCTTGCCCTTGAGGGCGGGGTTGAACACGCAGGCCATCTTCATCGCGGTGCGGGCCCGCAGGATGTGGCGGTCGTGGCGGTCGAGGATGTAGATGGTGCCCGGGGCGATGGGGTAGACCTTGCCGTCGTCGAGGGTCTCGACTTCGCCCTCGCCGGCCATGCAGTAGACCGACTCGAGGTGGTTCTTGTAGTGAATGGGGATCTCCGCCCCCGCGTAGATGGTGGTGACGTGGAAGGAGAAGCCCATGCGGTCATTGGCCAGCAGCAGCCGGGTGCTCTCCCAGAG
>PXDE01000309.1 GCA_003566475.1 PVC group bacterium
CCCACCCCACCCCCACCCCGGAGCCCCCCATGCGTACCTCGCTCAGACTCCTGTCCCTGCTCGCCGTCCTGCCTGCGCTGTTCCTCGCCCCCGGATGCGGCCGGCAGGCCGACCCGGCTGCCCCGCGCCGACCCGTCGTGGGCGTCTCCGTGCCCTCGGCCACGCATGGATGGACGGCGGGGGTCGGCCATTGGGCCCAGCAGGCCATGGCCCAGTACCCGGAGATCGAATGGCGCTTCCAGCGGGCGGCCGGGGGCGACCAGCAGGTGGCCCATATCGAGGCCATGCTCGCGGCGGGGATCGACGCCCTGGTCTTCCTTCCCGAGGACGCGGGCACGGTGCTCCGGGCTATCCGCGAGGCCAAACGGCAGGGCGTGTATGTGGTGAGCGTGGACCGGGGACTCGAGGAGGACATCGCCGACCTCTACCTCGCCGGCGACAACCGGGCCTTCGGTCGGATCGCGGCCGAGTTCATGGTCGAGAAACTCGGCGGCGAGGGCCGCATCGTGATCCTGCGGGGCAAGTCGGTGCCCATCGACACCGAGCGCTACGAGGCGGCCATGGAGGTGTTCCGCCAGCATCCCGGCATCACGGTGGTGGCCACCCAGCGGGGCGAGTGGAACGCCGCCATCTCCCAGGAGGTGATGGACACCGTGCTGGCCGCCCATGACCGGATCGACGCGGTGTGGGCCTCGGACGACGACATGGCCCTGGGCGTGGAGCGGGCGCTGCGGGCCCGCGGCCGGGCCGACGAGCTGTGGGTCCTCGGCGGCGCGGGGATGAAGGACGTCGTGCGGCGGGTGGCCGACGGCGATCCCCTGTTCCCGGCCAACGTCACCTACCCGCCCTCGATGACCGCCACGGCGATCCACCTGGCCGCCGCCGAGGTGCTGTACGATGGCGACGAGACCCGGGTGGCCGACCGCATCCCGCCCCACGCCCCGGTGGATCGCGACCTGCTCCTGTCCTCCCGCGACCAGCGGCCGGCCGGCCAGCGCGAGCTGAGGATCGACATCCACCTCATCACCCCGGACAACGCCGAGGCCTTCTACTTCCCGGACTCGCCGTTCTGATTAGCTTCACAATCCACAGCCGGGCCGGAACTCCCCCGGCGCGCTTCGCGGGCCTTCCGGCCCTGTTCGAGGAGCCATGCGGAAAACTCGTTTAGCTCGTCAATCCGCTTGAGACGGTCTAACGGCGTGGTGAGTCGCTTGAGCCGCAGAAGCTGCTCCAGCTCGTTGCGCTCCCAGGCATTGGCAGGCTCACGGCCGGTGATGTCGGCGCGTGTCATGGACGGTCGGCATGGGTTTTGGTTTCACAATCCTCGCGGCGGGCGTCTGCCACGATCAAGGGGCCGAGTTTCTTTCGCCGCTCCTGGAAGTATCGGGCGAGATCCGACATGGATTCGGCGGCCCGGAGCTTCTCGCCCAAGGACAAGGCACTGAATTCCTGGGCCTGGATGCGCCGCACTCCCTCGAAGGTGTAGGTTTCGGGATCCGCCTCCCGGACGGCCCGGTCTGATTCATCCCTGCTCATGGCGCCCCTTGATCTCCCGAAGTCGTTCCACGTCCTCAAGGTCATGCGGCCTTCCCGCCTGTTCCTTCATCCGGATCAGGGTGCCGATATCCACGATCCGAAGCTCGGTGCCGTCCTGGAAACGGTCCACCACGGCACGGGCCAGAGTTTCCGAGAATGGGAAGGGTTCCGACACGAATACATCCAGTTGTGTCTCGCGAAACCGGTCGCTATGGAAGTTCAGCACCACCATGTTCTTGTCGCGGATCCACCCTTCTCGCATCTCCTGGTCCCCGAACCCTTCTGCGGTTACCGGCACTCGGGGAAGATAGCCGATCCCGCGCAGCGCGTCGAACGCCCGCCGTACATTCTCTGGATTCAGGCGGATGACCAGATCGATATCGAAGGTGTTCCTGGGCACCCCGTGGGCGATGGCCGCCACCCCGCCGACCACAAGATATTCGACCTTCTGGGCGGCTAGGGCCCGAGCAATCTCCCTGATGGCTTCGTGGGTCATGCCCCTATTCCCTCTCCCGGAACGCCAGCCATCCGGTGCCCGTCCGCTCGGACCCGTCGGGGGCGGTGCAGAGGAAGGTGCCGGCGGTGAGGCCGCCCGCCCGCTGCATGGTGACCCGGGCCGTGTACTCCCCTTCGGCCACCCGGCCCCGTTCGGCGCGAAACCGGAGGTCGGCCTCGATCCGGTCCCCGTCCCAGCGCACGGCGCCGCCCGTGACCTCGCCTCGGAGGTCGGAGTGGTTGTTGGAGATCCGGCCGCCGGTCACGTTCCCCTCCCCGTCGGCCTCCAGGCTGATGAACACGCGCCCATGCCAGGCCGTCTGCGCCGCCAGGGCGCGCTCCAGCTTGAAGGTGTAGCGCCCGGCCGGCGAATCCTGGGCCACGGCGGCCGACGCCAACCCTTCCACGGGACCATCCACGCTGGCCTCGTCGTGAACGCCCTGGAACCGACCATCAAGGAGGCCGTGGCTCAGAACCGCCCCGATCTCGTAGGCGCAGACGACCGGCCGCCCGTCGCGGGGAATCCAGGGATCGGGCTGCACCACCATGGCCACCGATCCGCGAAGTCGGCCATCGGTCCAGGTCAGTCCGGAAGTATCCACGGTGTGGATGGCGTTGTTGTAGTTCGGCGACGCCCCGAACCCGTGGGCCACGGCGCCGTCCCGCACCGCGAGGTAGAGGTCGAGAAACTGATGGCCGGGAATCCCCCCGTGCAGGGTGATCCGAAGGTCCAGATCCCCGTCCGGCGGGGGCGCGGGCTCGAACCGCCCCAGGAACGCGCCCGGCGGAGCATCCGCGGAATCCAGCCGCTCCACCGACCCGGCCGCCCGGGAACCCACGACCTGGCCGTCGAGAACCAGCGTCATAGTATCGGCCACGTCCATGGCGCCCTGACGCCGCCGCTCGATCTCCATGCGGCCGGTCAGTCCCCCATCCGCCTCCGCCCGAAGTTGGTGGCGAATCACCCGCAGGTTCGCGCTGACATCCGTCGGGCTCCCTGGAGGCCGGGCCAGGACGGCGGTAACAGCCTCCCCCTCCCCCGCCATCTCCAGCACCAGGCGCCGATGGTTGGCCGACCGGGCTTCGAGCACATGCTCGAGTTGAAGGGTGGCCCGCCAGACCTCCGGCCGGAGGACCGACGGCTTCCAGGCTGCCGAACGCTGCCGCACATCCTCCCCCTCCTCCACCACCGCCGTTCCGGCCTCCTCATCCAGCCTCACGGTCAGGGTCCGCCGGGTGCCGGGCGGAGGCTGATAGCCATCCGAAGGGATCCCGACGTGCAGCGCTCCGTCGTCGGCCACGTCGACCGAATACGGCATGCGATTGAACCGGGGGCCCGTTCCGAACCCGCGAACCGGGCGGTCATCCTCGACCACGAGGGCGAGCACAAGATCCCTCCCCTCCCCCAGCGCGTCAGAGACCTGTACATCGACGCCCTGCCCTCTGGCCCCGGCCAAGCTGATTCCAAGCAACGCGAGCACGGTCGATCCATGGATTCCGTTCATCGGCCCATGATGCGCCACCACGCCCCGGCGAACAAGGCGGAGGTGCGACAAGGAAGGGATCTGGCCCCATAGCGGCTCAAGGCTCCAGGGGCCCGTCCGTTGCGCGGGGCATACGTGGGTGCCGGAGGTGGGACTCGAACCCACACGAGGTTGCCCCCGCCAGATTTTGAGTCTGGTGCGTCTGCCAGTTCCGCCACTCCGGCGAGTGGTCTGGACCGCGAACAGGTATACTCGGTACAGTACACCGTCCGCAAGCACCGCCGACAAGGGGCAGGGTCTCAGCGGTCAGGCGGCGTCGGGGGCGAAGGAGAGGGACTCGTCGAGCCAGGTGTCGGTGGCGAGGACGGAGCGGCGCTGGCGGTAGGCGAGGCGCTGGGCGGCGGCCTGGGCGGAGCGGACGGCGGCGGCCACCGGCCGGCGGGCGCTGGCCGGCGAGGCGGCGAGGGCCCGGGCCAGACCGGCCCGCACGGGAGCGGACAGGAACCGGACCAGGATCTCGTCCTCGAGGCTCACGAAGGCCTGGGCGCTCCCGGGATCGCCCTGCCGGGCGCAGCGGCCGAAGAGCTGGCGGTCGATCCGGCCGGATTCGTGCCGCTCGGTGGCCAGGACATGCAGCCCGCCCGACGCGGCCACGCCCCGGCCCAGTTTAATGTCGGTCCCGCGCCCGGCCATGTTGGTGGCGATGGTGATCCGCCCCTCGAGGCCGGCCTCGGCCACGATCCGCGCCTCTTCGGCGTGACGCACGGCGTTGAGCAGATTGAACTCCAGGCCGAGGGCCTCGAGCCGCCCGGCCAAGGCCTCGCTGGCGGCCACGCTTCGGGTGCCTACCAAAACAGGACGGCCGGCGGCATGGATCCGCCCCACCTCGGTGGCCACGGCCGCCCACTTCGACTCGGCGTCGAGGAACAGCCGGTCCGGAGCGACCTCGCGGATGCACGGGCGATGGGTGGGGATGGCCAGGACGGGCAGCCGATAGATCCGCCAGAACTCCCCGGTGGCCTCGCGGGCGGTGCCGGTCATGCCGGCGAGCCGGGAGAACAGCCGGAAGAACCGCTGGAAGCTGAGCCGGGCCAGGGTCTCGTCGGGTTCGGTGATGTCGAGTCTCTCCTTGGCCTCGATGGCCTGGTGCAGCCCCTCGCTCCAGGTGCGGTTCGGCATGATGCGCCCCGTGAACTCGTCCACGATGACCGCCTTCTCGTCCTGGATGACGTAGTTGCGTCCGCGGAGGAACAGCTCGCGGGCAGTGAGGGCCTGCTGGATCAGCTCCTTTCGTCGGGCCGCCCCGCGCCAGATGGCGGGCAGGGTCTGGGCGAGGGCGTCGACATGGGCTTCCCCCTCGGGCCGCAGCTCGATCTCGCGGTAGCGGAGGTCCACGGTGTAGTCGCGGCCGGGCTGGAGATCCTCGGCGATGGCCCGGGCGGCGGCGCAGGCGTCCCGCAGCAGGGGGTTGGGCCGGCGGCGGGCGATGATGAGCGGGGTGACCGCCTCGTCGATAAGCACGCTGTCGGCCTCGTCGACGAGGGCGGTGTGGAGGCCGCGCATGACCAGTCCATCGGCCGTGACCGACCGGGGGGCGAGCAAAGCCCGGAGCAGGCGACGTTCGGGTTCGGGGACGCGGGCCAGGTGAAGCCGGTCCCGGAGGAAATCGGCCAGCAGCTCCTTGCTGGTGGTGTAGCAGACGTCGGAGGCATAAGCCTTCCTTCGCGCGGCCGGATCCAGCGCCGAGGTGACGTAGCCGACCGACACCCCGCAGAACCGGTAGAATGGCGCGAACCATTCGGCGTCGCGCTGGGCGAGGTAGTCGTTGACGGTGACGATGTGGCAGGGTGCGCCCGACCATCCGGCCAGGGTAGCGGCCAGGGCGGCGGTGAGGGTCTTGCCCTCGCCGGTGGCCATTTCTGCGAGCATGCCCCGGTCCATGGCCAGCGCACCCAGAAGCTGGACGGGGAACGGCTCCAGCCCGACGGTACGGCGGGCGGCCTCCCGGATGCCGGCGAGGGCGTCGGGGATGACGGCGGCCCGGCGGGCGGGATGGAGGCGGGCGCGGCGGACGCGCTCGCGGAAGTCCTGGAGCCGTTCGCGGAGGTGCCGATCGGACAGGGCTTCGAGCTCCGGCGCCTGTCCGACAACCCGGTCCACCGAGGCGGTGAGGCGGGCATGCCGACGGGAGGCGCGGCCAGCCAGGCCGACCGCCGACTGGGCCAAGGCGTCGAGCCCCTTGGGCAGAGGACGGGTCCGGGGAACCGCGACCCGGTGGTAGTCGGCCGAGGGCGGGACGATGGAGGGCATCAGGCGTCCCGACGCTGGAGGAGCTGACGGACGGCCCGCGATGCCTGATGCCAGGCGGACTCGGGATCGGTGCGAAACCGGATGCGGCCCGTCCGTCCGTGGGCCAGTCGCAGCCGGTCGGTCGTCGCGAGCTCGGCCCGGACCTCGAAGAACGATTCGGCCGCCCGCAGGCCCTCCCCGTCCTCGGGGGCCACCGCGACCTCGCCCCCGCCGAGCCAGCCGAGGGCGACGGACGGCAGGTCCGTGCGGTCGGCGGGCACGATGCGCCAACGAACCACCTCCACCGGTTCACCCGCCGCGCCCTGGAGCCGGACGCGGGCCCCGCGCAGGCCCGTCCCAAACAGTCGATCCGCCTGCTGCTGCGAGACCACGGCGCGGAACACCATGGGGCCGTCTCCGAGCACGGTCCCCACGGAAAAGCCGCGTACCAGATGGGCCCCGTGCAGGTCGTCGAGCGGCCCGGCCACCCATTGCCCGTCCAGCGGCGCCTTCACCTCGAGCCGGTCGGCACGCTCGTGAAGCCGTTCCAGACGGCGGTCAGTCAGGGCGAGCCGCTGTTCGAGGGGAGCGAGGTCGGCGGCGGCCCGGCCCAGGGCCCGCTGGCGGAGGGCCAGGGTATGCTCCCGGGCCGCCTGTTCGGAGGCTGCCTCGAAGGGAAGCTCGTGGTCCAGCAGAAGCAGCAGCGGGTCGCCGGGCGACACCCGGAGGCCGGACTCGGCCCAGATCGCGGCCAGCCGCCCAGCGGTTCCCGGGGCCACCTCGGCGAACTCCGAGGCCTGCACGAGTCCGGGCGCGGAGAAGGAGGCGGGCAAGGGGAGAATCCCCACGGCGGCCACGGCGGCGGCGGCCACGGCGAACGTGGCCGCGATGGCCCGGGGCCGATTGCGGTCGAGGGAGGGGTCGGCCACCAGGTAGTGAATGAACTTCCCGGCTGGGACCAGGACCCAGGACACCACGCACACGGCGGCCATGACCAGGCCCGCGATCAGGAAGCGGCGGCTCACGAAGAGCACGATGGCCGAGAATACGAAGAGGCGGTAGAGGCCGCTGAGCACGCCGTAGACGGCGAGCCAGATGGCCTCGCCGCGGGGGGCGCCGGGGGGGCGGGCCTGCTTGCGGCCGAGGATCCAGCGCTCGCCGAGGTAGCGGAGCTGCTGCTGGGACCGCGAGGCCAGGTTGGGGATATCGAGCAGGTCCGAGAGAAGGTAGTAGCCGTCGTAGCGCAAGAGGGGGTTGCCGTTGAACAGGATGGTCGAGACCGAGGCGATGAACATCATGTTGTAGGCGAGGGCGTTGAGCAGGCCGGGGGCGGTGTTGGCCCAGATGAAGACGGCCAGGGCGGCTGCGAACAGCTCGACGAGCATGCCCGCCGCCCCCACCAGCATCCGCTCGCGTCGCCGGCGGAAGGCCCAGCTCGCGGTAGCGTCGATGTAGGGGATGGGGGTGAAGATCATGAGCATGATGCCCATGGTGTGGACCTCGCCGCCGAAGCGCTTGCAGGCGAAGGCGTGGCCGAACTCGTGGAGGGCTTTGATCAGCACCAGGCCCAGATAAAGCAGCGGCAGATTACCAGGGGCGAGGATGCCCTGGCCCTGCTGGACGAGGCGGGGGGCATGGTCCACGGCGGTCTTGACCGCCCACCCCACCACGGCCAGCCAGACCAGGAGGCCGAGGCGGCTGAAGGCGATCCGTCCGTAGATCCGCAGGCGGTTGAGGCATCCGTCGGGATCGAGCAGGGGGAAGCGCGCGAACATGATCTGGAGCCAGAAGGCCTTGTGCTCCTGCTGCTTGCGCTTGCGGTAGCGGGCGAAGAACTGCTCGGCGTCGGGGGGCAGATCGAGCTGGAGGAGATTGGCATGGTAGAGCTGGGCGAGGAGGCGGATCACCTCCTCCTGACCCGGGGTGTCGTCGGGCGCGGCCTCCAAGCTCTCGCGCCAGACTTCCTCGACGGTGCGGGAGGGATGCAGGCGAGCCACGAAGGCGTAGGCGGCGGGGCGGAGGCGGAAGAACTGGTGGGTGAAGGGGTCGTAAAGCACCCTCCAGACCTCGCCCCGGTAGACCTGCCGCCGGGCCCGCACGGGGGCCCGGAGGGCGACCCGCTGGCCGGCCACCCGGTACCAGTGCTCCGAGAACATGCGGGCGCCGGCGGGCATCTCACCACCCCCAGCGCAGCCGGACGAAATCGACGGTGCGACGGGTGAGCAGCCAGATCGGGGCGCGGCGGCCGGCCTCGATCCGGGCCACCCCGGTCATGCCCGGCCGCCACCAGGCCTCGGGCTCGCCGGCCACGACGCAGCGGGCCACGAAAACCTGTCCGCCCTCGCGGGTGCGGGCCATGGGGTCGATCCGCGCAACCTGCGCCGGGTACGGACGGCCGGGGCGGCTGGCGAAGACCAGGCGCACCTCCGCCCCGGCGATCACGAAATCCACGTCGCGCTCCGGGACGAAGGCCTCCACGGAAAGCTCTTCGAGGCCTGCGATCCGGAACAGGGGCTCGCCCTGGCGCACCGGGGCGCCCAGCCGCTCGCGGTGGTCGCCCTCGACCACCGCGCCCGCGAAGGGGGCGCGAAGGTGGGCCCGGTCGAGACGGTCGCGCACGAGGTCCAGCCGGGCCTGGGCCTGGGCGGCCAGGGCTTGGGCCATGCGCATTTCGGCCAGGGCCCGTTCCGCCTGGGCCTTCTCGGCCTCGCGGAGATGGCGTTCGAGGTCGGCGGCGGCCGAGGCCTCCTCGATGAGCAGACCCCGGATGTCGAGCGCGGCCAGCGCCTCGCCCTCCCCCACCGTATCGCCCGCGTCGGCCGCCACCTCGCCCAGGTAGCCGTCGAACGGGGCAGGGATGACCACCGCCCGTTCGCTGCGCAGGGTGAACGGGGCTTCGACCCGATGGGGCCAGCTTCCGAAGATGAGGAAGGCGGCGAGGGCGGCTCCCGCCGCGGAGGCCAGCTTGGCGCCGGTATGCTCGGTCCCCACCAGCTTGCCCGCCCCCCGCAGCAGGGCCCGGCCCCAGCGGCGTCCGAACCAGCCCTCCCGGAGTTCGAGATCGGCCAGGCGCGGGGCGACCTGGTCGGCGGCCGCCCGCAGTCCGCGCAGCTCCGCTTCCGAGAAGCCCTCGGCCTTCCGTTCGAGAGTGAGGATCCCCACCGGGCGTCCATCCTGCCGGAGGGGAACCGAGGCCACATGCCCGGACGCCTCGGCCTCGGCAAACCGGCCATGATCGCGCGAGAGGTACGGGGCCTCGGGGTCGGCTGGCCAGCTCACCTCGATGTCCTGCTCCAGCGATTCCTCCATGGCCGCTTCCAGGTGCTGCACCACGGCCATCTTGGGTTCGAACTTCTCCAGATGGCTGATGGCCCGGACCCGGACATAGGCACCCTTCCGCCAGCCGAGGCTGGCCCGGTCGGCCCGGAAGCGGGAGGCCAGTTCGTTGCAGAGGGTCATGGCGGCGGCCATGAAGGTGGCCTGCCGGTTCAGCAGCACCAGCAGGTCGAGCACCTGGCCGAACTGCTCGACATCGGCGCGGGCCCGGGTGAGCAGACGCTGGAGGTGGTACACCGAGGCGGCCGCGGCCACGGCTTCCAGGCGGGCGAGCGCCGGGTCGGCCTCCGCATCCGGGAGAGCCGGTCGGGCGGCCAGCAGCACCGCGTCCCCCGGCTGGCCGGGCAAATCGAGCCGCGTGCCGAGCACGGAAACCCCGGCCCCGTCCGGAAGGCGGCGGTGGAGCCGCCCCCCCTCCTCCACGCAGGCCTCGGCGAGGGTGCCTCCGTCGGGAATCCCCGCGCCGACGGTCGAATCGGGAGCGGCCCAGGCGGCGGCCTTCGCCCACGACGACGACGGCGTGGTGCGGGCCCAGAGCATGGCCGTCGCGGCGCCGGTGGCCTCGCCCGCCGACCGGACCAGCCGGCTCCAGAACTCGGTGGGCGGGCCGGAGAACGACCGCAGCTCGCGGGCCGGGCTCGGGGCGGCCGGGTCAGCGAAGGGCGTGTCCATCCTCGCCTCGATCCGGGTGCCAGGTTCCGACCGTGCCCGGCTCGATCCGGGGATCGCGATTCTCGAACCGTATGCGGATGCGGCGCAGGCCGCTGGCCGGATCCACCACGGGCGAGACAAGGTCCACCTCGCCCATGCGGTCGATCGGCCCGGCTACCCCCAGCCGGAGCCGGGCCGGATCGCCCTCACGCACGGAGGCGGCCTCGGCGGCCTCGAGATGGACGGCCAGATACGCGGTGGCATCGTCCACCATCCGGATCACTGGCTGGTGCGGCTGCACGGTCTCGCCCAGGTCGTGGAGCAGCTCCACCACGACCCCGTCAAACGGGGCGACGATGCGGCGCCTGGCCCGCTGCTCCTCCGCCATCTGGTGCTCGATCCGCTCCCGATGCTTGGCCTGTTCGAGGCGAATCACCTCCAGGGAGGCCAGCCGGTGTTCCAGCTCCTTGCGGTCGAGTTCCTCTCGGCTGACGGACCGGGTGGTCTCGAACAGGCGGCGGGTGGCTTCGAGATCCTTCTCCAGCAGGGCGGCCCGGGCCCGGGCGGCGGTGATCTCGGCCTCGTCCTCGAGCACCAGCTTTCGCCGGGCTACCTCGAGATCCTCCAAGCGGGCGTCGAGTTCCACCAGCACCTCGCCCGCCGCGACCCTCGCCCCCTCCCGATGGGGGATGGCGGCGATGATTCCGGGCACGGGCGCGGCAAGCAGGACGTCGTGCCGGGGCTCGACGATGCCGGAGACCTCGTCCGCCCCGGCTACGCCCGCAAGCATGCCCAGCGTGGTCAGACTCGCGCAGAACGACCGGCCAAGCCTGCGCCGTCCAGACGAAGCCGCACGGCCGCGATGCCGACCCGAAGCCTTCCGCGCACCTCCAGATGCCCGACCCGCCGTCACCGTCCCTCCCGGTCCATCTCCCCTTCGATGTCCTTGAGCATGGTCATGGGATCCAGGTCCCGCAGGCGCAGGATGGTGCCGGCGGCCAGCTCGTACTCGACCCGGGCGGCGGCATAGCGGAGCATGCTGTCGGCCAGGGCATCCTGGGCGGCGGTAAGGGACTCCTCGACATCGAGCACCTGGCGACTGTCGCTGCGGCCGGCCTCGAGGCGGGCCAATTCGGACGCGAGCAGCCGCTCGTGGAGGCGAACCACGGCCGCGTACTGCCCCGCCTGCTCGAACTGGTTGCGCACCTTGCGGAGATTGGTGTCGAGGGCGTTGCCGATGTCGATCTCGGCGCTCTTGAGGGCGAGCAGGCTCTGCTCGGCCCGAAGCCGGGAGGCGGCCAACTCGTTCCGCCCGGACACGCCGCCGCCAAGAGGCACCCGGAGCTGCACGCCCACCGACCACGACACACGGTCGGCGTCCTCCACCCGTCGACGGGCGGCGCCGGTGGATTCTCCCAGCCCGTTCAGGCCATAGCTGGCGGTAAGGTCGAGCTGGGGCCAGCGCTGATTCCGGGCGAAGGCCACCCGCACATCCTCCTGCGCGGCCTGGTGACGGCGGATGAGGTAGTCCGGATGGAGCCCGAGGGCGGCGGCCATGGCGTCATCGAACTCGTCCTCGATCTCGACCAGGTCCGGGGTGTCGGCCGCGACCACAGGCGCTCCGCCGACGGTGCGCTCCGAGAAGAAGGTAAGGAGCTGATTCGACAGGTCGGTCCGCCGCTGGCGGGCTTCGAGCAGCCGGGTGCGGCGCAGGGCGAGGCCGGCTTCGGCCTGTTCGACCCCGATCTCCGGCATCACCCCCTCGCCCACGCGGGCGCGGTTGTCGGCGAGAATCGTCTCCGCCACCTCGACCGAGGCCTGCCGGAACCGCACCTGCTCCTGGGCCAGAACAAGCTGCCAGTAGGCCGCCTCGGCCTGGGCCAGGGTGACCATGGTCTGCCGCCGCCACTGCTGGAAGGCGATCTCCGACTCGGCCCGGGCCAGCCGAATGCGGGCCATGGTCGCGCCGAACCCGGCGTCCTTAAGCAGGGGCTGGGTCAGGCTGACGCCGAGGAACCCCTCGTACTCCCGGTCTGGCCCCTCGATCTCCCGCTGCTCCCGGAGGTTGTTCCGGAGATCCCGCAGCGAGGCGCCAGCGCGCACCCGGCCTCCGGTGGGCAACAACTGTTCGATGGCCGCATTGTAGGAGCGGTTTCGTTCCTCGAAGAAGTCGGTGCCCTGGCTGAGCTGCTGCTCGATCGTGTTGTCGCGCTCGGTTACGGCCCGGTCCGCGCCCAGCACCAGGGTCGGCTCGTACGTGCCCCATTCGGATCGGAGCATCCTTCGACTGGCCTGCCAGCCCAGGTGCTGGGCCTCGAGGCCGAGGTTCCGGGCCAGAACCAGCTCGCGGAACCGATGGAGCGTCATTGCCTCCTCGGGGGCCGGAAGCGGAGCCTCCTGGGCTCGCATATCGTTGCCATCCAGGATCAATGCGGAGAATGCGACGATGCCGATAAACAGTGTCTTGGATGTCATTAGTTTCGTCCTTCGTGCCGATCCGACGAAGATTAGAGTTCTTACATGCGGGAATCATGCCCGCCGCGTCTCGACGACGCAAGCGGAATCCCCCCCCCCAGGCCACTGACGACAAGCCCCTCATGGCCATTCACCGGATGATCTCCACCCTGAAGCGACCGGAGGGCGCTCCGACGGGGATTGTCACCACCAGATGGCCAGACGCTTCGTCGACCGACACCGGGATCCCGTCTATTACGATATCGGTGTCGGTTCCGAATTCATCGTCCTCTCCTGCGAACCAGATGCGTGCCCGCAGGCCAACAAGACCCGCCAACGCGTCCGGATCCTCCAGGGGGATCCACCAGACATCAGCAGCCCCCGCGACATCGCCATGCGCCGAGCCGAGACTGTCCGAGTGGCCCAGGACGGGCTGGGGATCAGCGGCCGATTCCGGGAGATCCGCAAGGGCCGACCGTACGACGAATGTCGGTGGGGTATCCGGCCAGGCCGCGATCCAGACAAGACCGTCCTGCTGATAGCCTCGAATGTAGTAGCCGATCCACACCGTACGTGCCGGGGGCTCCTCCAGAGGCAGCCGAGGAGCGAGCGACACTAGCGGCGGCTCTGGCGGGAGGACGGGCGCCCGCACCTCGATCCAGGCCGTCCAATGAACCCAGGCGCCGGCATCGTCGCTAACCTCCACGGTCAGTTCATGTCGGCCCACATGGTCCGAACCCGGCTGGCCGTGCAACACCCCGGTGTCCGGCTCCAGGACCACCCAGTCCGGAGCCGTCACGAGGGCGAAGGTGATGGGATCGCCATCCGGATCCCACGCGGCGATCTCATGGTGGAAGGGCTCGCCTTCTGTCACCTCGATATCGGCCTCCGGCGAAGGCGCCACGGGGGGATCATTCACCTCGACGATGGCGATAGTGACCGTGGCAGGATCGGACCATTCGGACCCGTCGAAGGCCCGGAAGGTGAAGGTGTCGGTGCCGACGAACCCGACCGTGGGCTGGCGGTGCGCGGTGTAGGTGAAGCTGCCGTCGGGATTAAGAACCAGATCGCCCAGGGCGGGGCCGGTGATCAGCTCGAAGGTCAGGGCGTCTCCGTCGACGTCGGTGGCCACGGCCTGGCCGTCATGGGTGCCGCCCTCGGCCACCGTGAATGCGGTGTCCTCGGCCATCGGCGGGTCGTTGACCGGCGTGATGGTGATGGTGACCGTGGCCGGGGCCGAGTTCTCCAGCCCGTCGTCGGCGATGAAGATGAAGCTGTCGGTGCCAACGAACCCGACCGTGGGCTGGCGGTGCGCGGTGTAGGTGAACGCGCCGTTGTCGAGGAACACGAGGTCGCCGTAGGCGGGGCCGGCCACCAGCTCGAAGGTCAGCGCGTCGCCGTCGACGTCGGTGGCCACGG
>PXDE01000140.1 GCA_003566475.1 PVC group bacterium
CAGCAGCGGGCGGACCAGATCGTGTTCGAGGGGGACGCGCAGCGGATCCTCCCCTGGATGCCCAAGTAACCCGAGGATCGACCCATGCCCCGCGCGACCAACGCCCCCGCCTCCCGCCGCAGCCGCAAGCGCCGCCTCGAGCAGGCCAGCGGCTACTACGGCGCCCGCAGCCGCCTGTTCCGCACCGCCACCGAGGCGGTGGACAAGGCGCTCCAGCACAACTACCGCCACCGCAAGACCCGCAAGCGCGACTTCCGCGGCCTCTGGATCATCCGCATCTCCGCCGCCGTCGAGCCGCTGGGCCTGTCCTACAGCCGGTTCATCGACGGCCTGAACAAGGCGGGCATCGCCCTCAACCGGAAGATGCTCTCCGAGATCGCCATCCACGACCCCGAGGGCTTCCAGAGCCTGGTCGAGACGGCCAAAGCCGCCGTCGCCTCCGCCGCCTGAGCCGGTTTCGGCGCCCGCCCCACGTCCGCGTCCCGCCGCAGGCGATTCGCGTCAACCGAAGCGGATCCGGGAATCGCCGGGAGGGAACCTAGATGCCCCGAAGGGGCTACGTAACCCCAGCCCAGGGTTGCGAGGAACGAGCTACCCTGGGTGTCCCGGCACGATAACAACCCTACCCTGAAAGGGTTGCCTCAGAGGTGCCCAGCGCGTCCGACGAGGCGGACGCAACCCCGTTGGGGTAGGTCGATGGGGGGGCGGCGATCCCAGGGTAGCGGCCAGGCCGCAACCCTGGGCTAGCGGATGGAACCCCGTTGGGGTTCCCAAGAAAGTCCCGTATCCGGCGCGGCCGATGGCGGGGACGAGACCGAGAACGCGGGCAAGGCCTCCACCTCCTCGGCGTCGGTAGCTACTGGCCGTCACGGTGTATATCTGCGCCCGCCAAGGGCGCGGCCGACGTTGGGGACGGAACTGGGGAACGCTGAAGGGTCCTGCCACCTCCTTGGCGTCGGTAGCTACGGAAGCCGCCACCTCCTTGGCGTCGGTGGCTACGATGGAGGTCAGACCCACCCCCGAAGCCGGTACCACGCGAGGGCGGCCAGCTCGCGGAGGCTTTCCAGAAGGTAGACCTGCTGGTTCCAGAAGGCGTAACGGAAGGTGAGGTGGTTCCCAAGGTCGGTGGGGAACGGCGTGGGCCGGGGACCCCCCGGCTCGGGAGGGGGCGGAGGATCGAACCGCCGCCGGGCCTCGCCCTCCGATTCGACCGCCGGCGCCGCATGCACCTCCACGAAGCCTGCCTTGAGAAAAGACGCGCGGGCCCGGCGGAGGTGTTCGGCCGAGGAGACCAGAAGCACCCGGGCCTCGGGGCCAAGCAGGGCCAGGGCTTCCACGGCCTGCTCCCGGGTGCTCCGGCCCCGGGTCTCGAGGTCGATGCGGCCGGGGGCCACCCCCCGCAGCACCAGCTCGTCGCGCATGCCTTCGACCGAGGACGCGCCGGGCGGGCCGTCCACGGGGAGGGCGACGACCACCCGGGCCTCCGGATAGCGTGCCGCGAACCGGGCCCCCCAGTAGGTCCGGAGCAGGAAGGTGCGGCTGGGCATCTCGCCGCCGCCCAGAACCACGATATGGGTGGGCGGCTCGGCGGGCAGGCCGGTCTCCCCCTCGAGCCACACCCGCATCCGGTAGGGGATGGTGGTGAACCCCAGCCCGACCTGGACACACAGGCCGACCCCCAGCGCCGCCAGAAGGCGTCGCGTCCAGCGTCGCGTCCGGTCCAGCCAGCCCATGCGTGCAGCCTCCCGGCGGGGTCCGGCCTCAGGCCTCCCCGGCGTCCGGACCGGCGTCGGCTTCCTTCGCCTCGGCCTCCGGTTCGGGAGCCGGGGCCGGTTCCAGGTCGGCCAGATCGTCCGACCGGTCGGCGGGAATGCGGTAGCGGGCCAGGATCCCGGCGTGGGCGGCCTCGGCCCGCTCGAGGCCCAGCACGATCTGCTGGCCCCGCTCGTCGGCCAGGACCAGGAACGGCTCCTCCGCCTCCTGGCGGATCCGCTCGATCTGCCCGGCCAGCTCCCGCAGGTTGCGGATGGGGATGCCGTTGACCGTGGACACGATCCAGTTGCTCACGCTGTGGTAGCCCACGTTCACGTCGGCCGCCATCACCTTCAGCATCAGCACCACCTGGTCGCCGTCCTTCTCGGGCAGGCCCCGGACGAACAGCTCGACCAGCTCGCGGGGGGCGGAGGTGGCCCAGTTGCGGCCCCAGGCGTTGAGCAGGTTCTTGGTGAGTGGCGTGAAGACCAGCCCCCCGAAGAGGTAGTAGGTGGGCAGGATGTCATAGCGGTCGCGCGGCACCAGGAACTCGTCATGGAGCGCCCGATTGAGCCGGATATCGACCTCCCGCATCTCCCCGTCGCGGAGAATCTCCAGGCGCACGCTCTCCCCGATCTGCTTCTGCTGGATGAAATGGGCGTAGTGGGTGCGCTCCCCGGACCGGAACTCGACCGTCCCGTCGTCCCCGATCTCCTGGCCCTCCACGGACAGGAGCACGTCGCCGGACTCGAGAATGCCGTGGGCCGAGGAGGCGGGAAGGACGTTCACCACCAGCACCCCGGTGTCGTCCTCGCGGAGGCGGTACTTGGCCTTGAGGTCCGGATTCTCCATGTTCTGGGCCAGCACCCCCAGGGACGGGAAGCCGTTCAGGGTGCCGTCCTCGAGATCGGCCAGGAAATGGCGGATGACGGGGACCGGGACCATGTAGCCGATGTTGTCGGCGGAGGCGATGCCCTGCATGGCGATGCCCACGATGCGGTTGTTGACCAGCACCGGCCCCCCGCTGTTGCCGGGGTTGATGGCCGCATCGATCTGGCCCGCCAGCAGCCGCAGCCCGCTGTGGGCGTACGTCTGATGCTCGATGCGGGAGAGGACGCCCTTGGTGATGCTCAGCGTGTCGCCCCCCAGCGGGAAGCCGTAGACCAGCACCTCGTCCAGGGTCTCGGGCAGCTCGCCGAACTCGGGGGTGGGGATGCCGTCGAAGAATCCCTCGGCGTCCACGGTGAGGATGGCCAGATCGGCGGAGTGGTTCACCGCCACCACCCGGGCCGGGATGCGCCGGAAGTCGCCGTTGCGGCGGACCTGGACAAAGGCCTGGTCGCGCACCACGTGGGCGTTGGTGAGGATCCGGTTGCCGTCGATGATGCACCCGGACCCGGTCGAGGACACCGCCCCGTGCATGTTCCAGGGGTTGTGGTAGTCCGGCGACCGGTGGACGGTGTAGACCTTGACAATGGCCTGGCGCACCTGGGGATCCACGCCGGGGACCGCGGCCTGGGAACGGGCGGCACCGGGGCGGGCGAGAGGGACGGCGAGAAGGGCGAGGAGAGGAAGCAGGCGTCTCATGGCGGGTCTCCGGTTCGGGGGCTCGGAAGGGTCGGGGGTCATCGGCGCCGTCCCTCGTCGGTGCGGCGGAGGGCGCGGCGGATCTGGGCGTAGGTCCAGCCCCGCTCCTTGACCCGGCGGTGGTAGAGTTCGATCTCCTCCTCGTTAGGCTCGCGGCCCAGGGTCTCGCGGAACACCCGGCCGATGGCGGGCACGATGTACTCGTCGCTCCGGTGAAGGGCCCGGACCACCTGGCGGCGGGACCAGCCCGCGTCCATCATCCGGGCCCGGTAGGTCGAGATCTCGGCCGGGGCGGGGTCGCGGCCCAGCACCTCCTGGAAGGCGGAGCGGATGGCCTCGTCGTGGGCCGACCCGGCCTGGAGCGGACTGGCGGCGAGCACGGCCAACCCCGCGGCCAGCCATAGGGCTGGCCGCCGGATCATGGGCGGTCGCCTCGGGCCGAGGAGGCCTCGACCGGATCCTCGTCGTCCACCTCCGACTCCTCCAGATCCTCCCCGGTCTGGACCACCCGGGCGAAGTCGTGCCGGGGGAAGAAGGGGGTCACCAGCCCGTACAGGAAGGCGAAGCCGCAGAGCAGGGCGGCGGAGACCAGGGCCAGCCCGGCATGCAGGAAGAGCAGAGCCACCATCACCATGCCACCCGCCATCACCACCGGGGCCTTGGTCGGCTTGCCGTAGCGCACATGCGACACCTGGAGCAGGACGAACATGGCGCTGCTCGCCCAGGCCAGGGCCGCGCCCCATCCGCCGCGAAGGGTGAGCATCCCCTCCCAGGAGCCCGCCTCGGTCATGAACACCCACATGGCGATCCAGCCCGCGTTGACCGTGATGGGCAGGCCCAGGTACCCGCGCTGACCCCGGAACGGATCCACCACCCGGAACCGGGCCAGCCGGGCCACCCCCGAGGCCACCATGGCGAACACGAACAGCAGACCCCACACCCCCAGGTGCTTCAGGGCCACGTACCAGGCCAGCAGGGCGGGGGCCAGGCCGAAGCAGATGGCGTCGATGAAGGTGTCCAACTCGGCCCCGAACTGGGACACGACCCCGAGCTTGCGGGCGATCTTGCCATCGAGGCCGTCCAGGATCATGGCCAGGGCGATAAGCTGGGCCGAGAGGGCGTAGTTGCCGGCCGCGGCATGGAGGATCGCCCCCACCCCGGCGAACAGGGCGCCAAACGAGAAGGCGTGGGGAATGATCTGCTGCAGGATCACGAGGATGTCTCCGGAGCGGAGGGGAGGGCGCGGACGCGGGCGATCACCGTGAGGCCCGCCGACACATGCTGGCCCGGCCGGACCAGGATCTCCACCCGGTCCACGGGGAGATGCACGTCCAGGCGGGAGCCGAACTTCATCATGCCGATACGCTCCCCGGCGGCCAGGACCTGGCCCGCCCGCAGCCAGTGCACCACCCGCCGGACCACCGGGCCCACGATCTGACGCACCAGGCACTGGAACCCGTCCGATTCGATCAGGATGGTGCTGTGCTCGTTGTGCTCGGACGCCCGGTTGTCGAGGGTCAGCAGGTGGCGGCCGCGGACGTAGTCCACCTCCTGGACCGTGCCCGCGACGGGGGCGCGGTTGACGTGGACATCGAGCGGGCTGAGGAAGGTGCTGATCCGCACCGCGTTACCGGCCGCGAACCGGGGCTCGGGCAGGATCTCGACCGCCCGGATCACCCCGTCCGCCCCGGCCAGCACCACGTTCGGGTCCGGGTCGGTGGTCCGTTCCGGATCCCGGAAGAAGAACACCATGAACCCCGCCCCGGCCACGCCGAGCAGGAACAGCCCGAGGAACCAGCCCGAACCGCAGAGAGGCCAGGCCAGGAGGCCTGCCAGCACACCGGCGGCCAAGGCGCCTCCCGCCCACAGCCACCCTTCTTTGATAACTCGCATGGGCGGACTGTTCCATAGCCACCCGGCGAATGCAATCAAGACCGAGGGGCGGGGGAGTGGGCAGGGGGGCAGGGGCAATCGGGTACGGGACCACCCGCGTCCACCGGCTGGCGCCGGCGGCTACGTGCTGACACCGACGGCTTGTCGACCCGGAGACCCGCGCCTAGGATCCGGCCATGAAACGCTGGCATCTTCGGCCATGGAGGCTCCACCCGGCCGGCCGCCGTCTGGGGCGGAGATGACCCCGATGCGCCACCACCGACGAGGCCTGTACCATCCGAGGCACATCCTCTGGATCGGCATCTTTCTCACCCTCGTGCCGGCGGCCGTCCTCTGCGGCGTCAACTACGGCCGCCTGCGCCGCCCCGCCCAGGCACTGCGCTGGTACGGATACGCGGTGGCATGATGATGGCCTCCAGCATCCTGAGTTCGGCGGTCCTCCTCGTGGCGGTCGGGCTGTTCTGCCGGACGGGCCGGTACGGGATCCTGGGCTTCTGTGCCGCGTGGACGTTCATCGTGGTCATCCTTGGGGCAGGAACGAATGATTATCTCTGGATCGCGGGAACGATCTGTCTGCTCAGCGGGCTGGTTGTCTGCCTTGCTTCGATCGGCATCCGGATCCGGAACTGGGTGCCTAACGACCGCGCCGACCGGATCCTGTTTGGCGGCCTTGTCCTCATCCTGGCGGGCATCGGGATGACGGCGGTAATCTAGTGGAGACGGAAGGGTTGATGCCATGAAACGGGAAGCCGTGAGGGCGCTCACAATGACAGGGGTGTTCGTGGCGTTGATTGTCCTTAGTGCCGTGGGGGGATGGCTTGGCGTGGTTGCGTCGCGGACCGCACCGATTCGAGGGGCACCGGTTGGTGCGGTGCACAACGCAAGGATCAGTCCTATCTGGCGGACAGCGATGGCACGGTCGCCCCTCTATACGGTGGAGGTTCCTGTGGATGTGCAGGACGAAGCTTGGATGACCATGGTGGCGGACATCCTGCTTCGGAGGACAGAGAGTGATGGTTTCTCCCGAAGGTGGAATCCGTTGGGGGCCATGAAGGTCACCCTGCAGAGCCAGGGCGAGGATCTCGCGTTCCGAGTACAGCTCTATGACCGGTATCGGATCGCAGGGTTCAGGCAGTACAAGGATGCCTCTGTAGATCTAGACGACCAAAGCCACTGTTATCCAGGAGGCCGTGTGCACAGCCATGCCTTGTACGAGGCCATGGTGGTGGCGATCGAGAGATCTGAGGTGAATCGAATCCCTAACGGGCAGCCGGACATGGCGGCGTATCGTCGCCGTCGGGGCCATCGTGATTCGGTCGTGCTTGCGGAGGTTGGGGAGTGGATGGACGGGAACGAAGTTGGCCCATAGTTCCCGCAAGGGTGGTTCCCAGACGGACCATCTCACTTCCTCGTTGCTCGGAATCTGACGGATGGAGGAGCTTATCCATGTGGAACTTGGGACGAAACGCGAAGGCGAGGACGATTGCCCATGCTCAGGGGAGTGTTCTGGCGCTTCTCGTGCTGGGATGCGCGAGCGTCCAGAAGAATTCCGGCGGGAACATGCCTCCTCAGCAGGAGGTATGGCTGGTGAGGCCCGACTATGAGGCCCTGGACGCCCTACTGACCATGGAAGGCGAACTCGCCTCTCCTTCGCTCGTAGTTCAGATCAGGAGACTCGTGCGCGAAAGCGGGGTGGCCCATCTGGAACACGGTGGAGCCATCACCTGGTCTGGCCCGCTGGGGGGATTCCGATTCCGCGGTACCATCGCGGAACTGGTCCGGTTCCTGGAAGTGCTCAGTGAGCTTGGCGTTAGGTTCGATGTCAGGCCATGGTCAAGTGTTTCGGACTAGATCCGGCCTTTGGCACTGACCCCGACCTGCTGCGGCTCTCTTTCCGGGCACGTGGCCCGGGGGTGTCGCTGCGCTTACCCCCGGCCCATCGCTTGCCCACCCTTTCCGCCTTCGCCATTCGGGCCATGGCGGACAGGCCGGGGTGGCCAGGATTCACGCGACCCCGGAGGGGTCGAAGCGATTAGCCGGGGGTCGAGCGACGCGACACCCCCGGAACCCGTTCGCCTCAACGTCCGACCCCGGAGGGGTCGCAGCACGCCTGTTGCGTCGGGGACCAACCGTCGCATGGTTGCGGGGCCGTGGGACGGACAAACCAGCCCTGGGCAGGCTCTGGGTCTGGACAGGAACGGAACGGTTCGTAAGGCCGCTACGGGGTCTTGAGGGCGTATGAAGTGCTTCCCTCCCGGCTTGCGGCACCCGGACGCGAACCGAAGACTCTTGGATTGCCGACGGAGCTGTCCACGTCTGGTTCGCCCTACGGGAGAACCACGAAAGGCACGAAGGCCACCAATGGAGGGGGCGGGAGGTCTGGGCCCGGGTGCGAAGAGGTGACCAGATCTGGTACGTGCCCCCAGAGGACTGGGGCACAAGGGGACTGGCGTTCCATCCGTTTCAGGACGGGGACATCGTGGAGTTCGACTGGATTCCGCCGCCGGTTCAGCCCAAGTAGGTGGAGGATGTAGACGAGGCGGGGGGAGTCACTGCGGACGAGCAGGGTCAGGTATTCCCAGAAGCGCTCGACCATAAGAGGGGAGGGAAGGTTGGCGGAGAACACGGGGCGAGCGAGGTCGGCCTCCGGCAGGCAGCTGGACGCCGACGATGGGATTCCAGAACCGGTCATCGGATCCCTTGCGGACGAGCGGCGCCACTCTGAGACACCATCGCACGCTGTCCTCCGCAAACCACTGCTCGCCAGCAGGATTTCCCTGACGTGGCACGGTGCTTCCAGCCCGTGCCCGAGCGAGGCCGGATCCCGGATCGACCATAGTCGGCGGAAGCACTGTCCATGGACCGTCAGGGACCACACCCCGCTCGGCTCCGGGCAAGATGCCCGGGCCACGGGGCGCCGCCTGGCGGCGGCTTCACGTCGTCAATCCAGATGTCCGATCGGACATCTTGTTTGCATCCATGCTGCCGCCCCTCCTTCGGAGACGGCCCCCCGGAAACGGTCAGATTGCAGGCGTTTCCCACAATATGGCGTCAAACCAATTGTCCGATCGGACATCTGGTTTGACGGAGGCTCCGCGACGAAGGGACGGGCGACGGGTACGACCTTGCGGCATCGGGTTCCCTCCCACCCGCCTTATCCAGTAAGATCCTTGCCCGACCCGGCAGGTCGATGACCGGCTGATGGCGGTGCAAGATGCGTTTCGCCACCGTCCAGGCCTTGGACGTGCCCAAGGCCGCCCGCCTCGCCTGCGGCCAATCGCGCGACTACCCCCAGAAACGTTGCCCGCCCGTGCAGGCTCTCTGCCGCCCCACCTCCCCCCCTCTGCGAACCTACGTATCCTCTGCGACCTCTGGGGTCCAATGGGCTGCGGCGGGGAGCCGCGTTGGGTCCATCCGCAGTTCAAGGCCGTCCGATCTACGCGAGGCTTCGCCAGAGATCTCCGCTTCCGCATCGCATCTCCGTGTCCGCCCAACGTGATCCGCACCAGACCCTTCTTCCCGGGGAAGCCTCGCGCTCCCCGCGACCCGCTTCCTACTCCTCAACGCCCCTCGGTTCTGGCAGGCTGACCACCCATGGACCGATCCCGCATCCTCTGCCTGGGGCTGGCCCCGGCGCTGCAGCGCACGCTGACCTTTCCGCACCTGCAGATCGGGCAGGTGAACCGCGCCTCGGATGTCCGGGAAACCGCCTCGGGCAAGGCCACCAACACGGCGCGGGTGCTCCGGGCGCTGGGCGCGGCGCCGGTGCTACTGAGTCCGCTGGGCGGCGAGACCGGTCGCCGGGTGGAGGCCGCGCTTCGCGCCGAGGGGCTGCCCGCCCGCCTCGTCCCCACCGCCTCGCCGACCCGGATCTGCCAGACCTTGCTGGATGCCTCGGGCCAGGAGGCCACGGAGCTGGTCGAGGAACTCGCTCCTTTGAGCGCGGACGACCAGGAACGGCTGACCCTTGCGCTGGAAGAGGAACTGGCGGAGGCCAAGGCGCTGATCCTCTGCGGCCGGCTTCCGGCCGGGTGGCCGGCGTCCACATACGCGGCATGGATCGCGGCGGCGCGGGGTCAGGGGGTGCCGGTGTTCATCGACGCCCAGGACGAACCCATGCGCCTGGCCGTCGAGGCAGGCCCCCGGGGCTTCAAGCTTAACCGGCACGAGCTGGGGCACATCCTGGGCCAGGATCTGGAGGCGTTGGGACTGCCAGAGGCCGAGGCGGTTCGGGACCTGCTCCACGGGCCGGAGGCGATGGCCCTGGTGACCGACGGGCCGGATGCCGCCCTGCTGGTGACCCGGGACGGCGCCTGGCGGCTCCGGCCTCCGGCTGTCCGGGCGGTGAACCCGATCGGCAGCGGGGATTCGGTCACCGCTGGCTGGGCGCTTCGGGTGCTGGCCGGGGACCCGCCCGTGACGGCGGCCGCCTTCGGCCTCGCCTGCGGCACCGCCAACGCGCTGAGCGCCGAACCCGGATGTCTTGACCCGGCGACGGTTCAGGAGCTTGTCGGCCAGGTTTCGGCGGAGCGCCTGGATCCCGGCGGCGGGAGTGGGGCGCCATGACCCCGGCGGGCCGCCGGATCCTGGTGGTCGAGGACGAGGCCGCGATCAGCGATGCCGTGGCCTACGCGCTGCGGACGGCGGGCTACCAGGTGGAGACCGCGGCCGACGGCGACACGGGCTGCCGCCGGGCCTGTCAGGAGGCGTGGGATCTGGTGCTGCTTGACCTCACCCTGCCCGGGATGTCGGGACTCGATCTGTTCCGGGAACTGCGGCGCACCCATCCAACCCGGCCGGTGATCATGGTGACCTCGCGGGCGGACGAGGTGGACCGCATCCTGGGGCTGGAACTCGGCGCGGACGACTATGTGACCAAGCCATTCAGCCCCCGCGAGCTGACCGCGCGGGTGGGCGCGGTGCTGCGGCGGATGTCGGGCTCTGCGGATGCGGGCTCGCCTCCCACCCGACTGGCCGCCGGACGGCTGGTTCTGGACACGGAGACCCGGGAGGTGAAGGCGGCGGGGACGCCGGTCCGTCTCACCCGGCAGGAGTTCGATCTCCTGGCCGTGCTCATGCGGCATCCGGCCCGGGTGTTCAGCCGGGACGAGCTGCTCGACCGCATCCACGACGGCGACGGCGTCTCGACCGACCGAAGCGTGGACGCCTGCGTCAAGCGTATCCGCCGCAAGCTGGAGACGGCCGGGGGAGACCCGGACCTGATCGAGACCGTCTATGGCGCGGGCTACAAGCTGCGGGCCGCGACCGGAGGCGAGGGCGCATGAGAAGCCTCACGGTCCGGCTGGTCGCGGTGAATCTCCTGCTGGTGTTCGGGCCGGCATGGTTTCTCTCCGACTACGCCATCCGTTCCTTCGACCGGTTCACCCGGACCTATCAGGAGCGGGAGATGGCGCGGCTGGCCAGAGCCGTGGCCGCCCTGCTGGGCGGAGGACGGCCCGGCGCCGGCGAGGAGGTGGGGACGCTGATCCGGGACTGGGCCCGGGACCGGGAGAGCCGGATCCTTGTGGTCGACCCCGCGCTGCGGGGGGACCTGGACCTGGGCCGCCACGAGGCGGAGCCGGACATTCCCCTGGGCGACCGTCGGGAGCTGGCCCGGGCGCTGGGAGGTCAGTACGGCGCGGCGTGGATCATGACCCCCGACCGGCGGTACGTGTTCTTCCGGGTGGCGGTGCCGGTGCTTCGCGACGGGGAGGTGGTCGGCGCGGCCTCGGTGGTCGAGCACACGGGGGCCATCACCCGGGCGCTGGTGACCATGAAGCACGACCAGCGGCGGGCCCGATGGATCTCGCTGAGCCTGGCCGCCGGGGTGACCGTCCTGGTCTCCTGGACCATGACCCGCCGTCTGGGGCGGCTGGCCCGCGACGCCCGGGCCTATGCCGAGGGCGCGCCCGCCTTCCGGACCTCGGTGCGGGGACACGACGAGATCGGCCGCCTGGCCGCCTCCATCGGCCACATGGCCGACGAGCTGGCCCGCCGCAACGTCTACCACCGCGACTTCGTGCGCACGGCCGCCCACGAGCTTCGGGCCCCGGTGACGGCCATCCGGGCCGCCGCCGAGCTGCTCGAACAGGGGGCTGCCGACGACCCCGAGGCGAGAGCCCGGTTCCTGGGCCACATCGCGCATCAGGCGGAGCGGATGAACCGGATCACCCATGCCCTGCAGAACCTGACCCGAATCGACGCCGAGGCGACCGAAGCGCCCCGAACCCGTGTGGAGTACGGGGCCTGGCTGCGGGAGACGGTGGAACGGCTCCGGCTGGGCCACGAGGACGGCGCGGAGGTGCGGGTCGAAGGGGAGGGGGCCTGGCCGGTGACCCTCCATCCCGGGCTGATGGAGCAGGTGGTGGCCAACCTGCTCGACAACGCCTGGCGCTACGCGCCGGCCGGGAGCGCGATCCGGGTCCGGGTGAGGGAGGGGCCCGAGGGTCAGGTGGAGACGCGGGTGGAGGACGACGGCCCCGGCGTCGCGGCCTCGAATCTGGCCAAGGTGTTCGACCGGTTCTTCACCACCGAACCCAAGGACAGGCTTCAGGAACAGGGGACGGGTCTGGGCCTGGCCATCGTCAAGGCCGTGGTCGAGGCCCACCACGGCGAGGTCGGCGTGGAGAGCCCGCCCGGCCAGGGCGCATGCTTCTGGTTCCGCCTCCCGCTGGACCGGACCTGACGGCGAAGCATTAGACGGCCAGGATGTCCTTTTCCTTGGCGGCCAGCAGATCGTCGATCTTCTTGATATAGGCGTCGGTGCTTTCCTGGATGTCCTTGAGCCCCTGGTCCCGCTCGTCCTCGGTGATGTCCCCGGCCTTCTGCAGGGCCTTGATCTTGTCATTGGCCTCGCGGCGGACGTTGCGGATGGCCACCCGCTGCTCCTCGGCCAGGCGCTTGGCCACCTTGGTCATCTCGACCCGGCGCTCCTCGCTGAGCTCGGGGATGGGGACGCGGATGACCCGGCCGTCGTTCATGGGCGTGACCCCGAGGTTGGCGGCCTGGATGGCCTTCTCGATGGCCCCCAGCGAGGTGGGGTCGAAGGCGTTGATGACGAGGAGCCGGGGCTCGGGAGCGGAAATCTGGGCGAGGTCTCGGAGCCGGGTCTGGGCCCCGTAGTACTCGACCTGGACGTTCTCGACCAGGCCCGGCGAGGCCTTCCCGGTGCGGAGGCCAGTGAACTCCTGGTGGAGAAACTCGGAGGACTTGCTCATCTTGTCGTCGGCGTCGAGGAGGATGTCGTCGAGGGGCATGGCGGGCTCCTGGGGGATGGGGTTCAGGCTTCGTGGACGAGGGTGCCGGCCGGCTCGCCCCGCACCACCCGGATCATCTCGTCGTCCTTGAAGAAGTCGAAGACCACGATGGGGATGCATTTCTCCTGGCACAGGGAGAAGGCGGTGGTGTCCATGATCCGGAGGCGCTTCTGGATGGCCTCGTCGTAGGTGAGGTCGGTGTAGCGAACGGCGTCGGGATGCTTCATGGGATCCTTGTCGTACACCCCGTCCACCTTGGTGCCCTTGAGCAGGGCGTCGGCCTCCATCTCGCTGGCCCGGAGGGCGGCCGCGCTGTCGGTGGTGAAGTACGGGTTGCCGGTGCCGGCCGAGAAGATCACCACCAGGCCCTTCTCGAGGTGGCGGATGGCCCGGCGGCGGATGAAGGGCTCGGCCACGGCGGGGATGGCGATGGCGGTCATCACCCGGGTCTCGATGCCGAGCTGTTCGAGGGCGGCCTGGAGGGCGAGGCTGTTGATCACCGTGGCCAGCATGCCCATGTGGTCGCCGGTGGTGCGGCCGATGCCGACGTTGACCCCCATGGCCCCGCGGAAGATGTTGCCTCCGCCCACCACCACCGCGAGTTCGGTGCCCAGCTCCCGGACCTTGGCGAGCTGCTGGGCCACCCGGAGGATGCCTTCCGGGCACAGGCTCTCGCGGGTCTGGGGATTCCCGAACGCCTCGCCGCTGAGTTTCAGCAGCACGCGTCGGTAGGTCGGCGCGGCGGATTGGGTCATGCGGCCTCTCCGGGTTCGGGTTTGGGGGAATGTAGAGGATGCGGGGGGCGGGTGGCAAGCGTCGCCCGAGGCGCCTCCCGGGTGCAGGTGCAGGTATGGAGACATCGGAGGAGGCGGGGGCGCCTTTGGCGCCGGGAAGGTGGCGGTCTCGGACCCATCGGACGCGTCGGACCATGCCGGAGCGAGGCTCGCGCAGCACGGAGGGAGGGCGAATCCTCCCGGTGAGCCGCGTGCGAGGCAAGGACATGATCCGATCCTGGCGGGTGCCTGGCTCGTTGCAGGAACCCGGGCATGGCTGCTCCTCGATCCGGCTCGGCGGGAGCCTCGCCCTCCCGGACGGCCCTCCTTTCCGATGCGTGCGTTCCAGATAGCGAGC
>PXDE01000328.1 GCA_003566475.1 PVC group bacterium
CCCGCTCGGCCCCCTCCCGGGCCGAGGTGAGCCAGGCCGCGTCCGGCAGGCCGGTGGCGCCCGCCCGTAGCCCCGCCCAGCCCAGCCGGGCCACGCCCATATCCCAGCCGACGCCCGGAACCGCGTCCCTGCGGACGCTCCGGACGGACGCGGCGGCCACCACGGCGACCCAGAGGCCGATCCGGGCCAGGCGGAAGGCGCGGGGGAGGTTCACCGGACGCCCGCCCCTACGCGCAGCACGCGCCGGGTTGGCCACAGGAGGCACAAGGGGCACAAGAGCCGGACGCCCGTCCCTACGCACGGCACGCGCCCCCGGTAGGTCGGGCATTCCTGCCTGACCCAACCGTCGGCTCCACCCAGATCCGTCCGCCGCCCGCGCCCGCACGTGACGCCGGGGGATGTGCGGGGCCATGGTCTGCCCGGTCTCGTTTCCTTGGAGTCAGCCCAGGCTTCGCGCAGACGCTTCGCCCCGGCACGCAGGAATGGCCGACCTACGGGGGAGGCGGCGGGGCATCCGCTGGCCGGGCGTTCACGGCCCGGCGGCATGGCCGGCCCCGACGCGGGCGCGGAGGGCGTCGAGGTGGGTGCGGACCTCGCGGTACTGGGCCTCGAGCCGGGCCCGGGCCTGGGCGAGCAGGGCGTCGGCGTCCGCGTCGGGGTCGTCCCGGCGCACGGCCTCGGCCCGGGCCTGGGCCCGGGCCAGATCCCGGCGGAAGGCCTCGGCGATGTCGGGCCGCTTCGCCTCGGCCAGCTCCAGGGCCGCCCGGTCGCCGATCCGGGCCAGCACCCGCGCCGCCTGCACCCGCACCGGCGGATCCGCCGCGTAGGCGTCCTCCGCCTCCGTGGCATGGGCCAGAAACGGCACCGCCCGCGCGGCGTCCTCGGGCTGGCCGGCGGCTTCAAGAATGCGGAGGATGATCGGGCGATGGGCCTCCGAGTGGGAAAGCACCCGGTCATAGCCGCCCAGAAGATCCTGGCGGTGGCGGGAGGGCTGGGGGGCCCACCTGAGAATGGTTTCAACCGCATGCACGAGGCGCTCCTCCGAATCCCGGTGTCGCAGATTGACCTCAGCGCGATGCAGACGATTCTGGCGTTCCTTGGGATCCGTCTCCGGATCCGGCCTCGTCCTCCGGTCCTCCTCGACCATGCGTCCGGCCATGGCCAGCACCCGGTCCCAGGTCCATTCCGCGAGATCGCTCTTGTCCGCAGGTGCGTCCTCCGCCCGTTCGCGGAGCTTAAGAAGGTGCCCCATCATGGTCTCCCAGTTCTTTCGGATGGCCGCCTGGTTGCCCGCGACCAGCTCGTCGGCCGCCGTCCCGCTGCCCGTCCGCCGGAACCGGTCGGCCAACTGATGCGTCTGACGCAGGTCATCCGCGAACGCGTCCATCACCTCCGGCATGGCCCGCGCGACCTGTCTCCATGTCCCCCCGTCCCCGATCCTGACCAGCACCCGGGCGGCGAGAACCCTGACCCCGGCAACAGAAGCGGCGGAACCGACGCCCTGCCCGCGACGGTGGAGAAACGGCAAGGCTCGCGCGACATGCTCGTTCCGCCCGAATCGCTCCAGGATCTGAAGATCAAGCATCGAGCCTGGAAATCTCAACAGCCGGTCGTGGGCATTCAGCAAAGCATCCACATCAGCTTCATGGTCCAGGGCCATCAGGGTCCGGATCGTCCGCTCCACGGAAATGCGGTGGGTGGAGTGCTCAAGGAGCTCGTAGAATTCCTTCTGGTAGCGGGCTGGATCCCTGAAAACCTCGGTCTGAAAAGCCAGGGGGGATGTATCGTCCACCACGACCGCTTCCACCTCCTTCCAGGTGAGCTTCCGGTCGGGCACCTCGTCGGGAAGCTCCGTCCGGGCGAGGAGCGGGATCGCCGCCGCGAGGCCCAGAGCCGCGATGATCCAGAAATGGGCGTGATTGACGCGGCGGCTCATGGGGCAGGCTCCTGCGGATCCTTGACCTGGGGCGACGTGTCCATGGTCGTCTGGTCGGAACTCGTGAGCCGAACCGTGTCCGTGACCGCATTCTCCGCCTGGGTTCCGTCATACATGAGCCGCCATCTCTCGTCCTTGTGGCCGAACAAGTCCAGCAGAAGGTGCCCGAGTTCGTGGGCTATGGTCAGGGTATTCCTGTCCAGCTTTCGTTCAACGTGCTGAGGGTTGAATGCGACAAAGGCATTGTCACGGTAATCTTCGGGCACGTTCTCGAGCAGCCCCAGATCCGCCCTGCGAATCCAGGCCATGCCGAGGGTCGGCTTACCCATGTTCTCAGACCGTTTGAGTCCCGGCGTGGTCATCACGATATGGATAACGTGGCCCGGGACGGTCGCGCCGCTGGGCTGAAGCACATGATGGTCATTGAACGGATGCACAAAGCCGTCGTCCGTTAGAACCAGGAACGGTGGGGCGTAGTTCATCGGCTCAACGACAGAGTGGATGTCGCCGAACTCAACTGAAATCCCCGTTTGGGCAAATACCTCCTGGGTACGGCGCATGGAGAAGAAGAGTCGCATGGGGTCATTAGACACCACGAGATCTCCAAGCTGGTCTCTTACTAGGACCATGTTGACCTCCACCTGCTTCCGCACCGGAACCTGCGCTTCCGCCAGCAGATCCACCCCCGCCACGGGATCGCCGCCGTCCGGAGGTTCTTCGTCCCCGACGTCCGTGAAGGTCACGCTCACTGTGCCTCCGAGCCCCGCCCGATGCGTGCGGTCGTCCTTGGCGTTGTTGGCGATGGGCTCGCCATGCTCGTCCTCGCTTATGGCTCCGGTCTGGAGGACTTCCGCTCCCTCTTTCACCACAATATGGCGCTCCTCGTCGTCGGCTTCATTGCTCACGAGAATCATGGTCCGGCTGCGGTAGATGCCGGTCCCCGGATCGGCACGCAGAGTGATCTCAACTCTCGGGTTCTCAAATTCCTCGATCTCATGTGAAGTCAGGAGATTGGCCACTCGTTCGGCCACCTCCGGCCCCTCCCCGTCGCCGAGGGGATGGGTGCCCGGGTAGCCCCGGAGGCGGATGGCGAAGCGGTCGGGCTCGGCGTTGTCGCCGTCCCGGTCCAGGAAGTCGGGGGCGAAGATGGGGCGGTCGGTGGGCAGGG
>PXDE01000035.1 GCA_003566475.1 PVC group bacterium
GAGCCGGCTCCGAATGGTCACGTTGGGGCAAAGCACCACCACCGTGTCCGAGAACCGCCCGTCCATCCGGTGGGCGGCCTTGTTGAGGATGCTCCAGGCCGCCAGCATCCCCATCACCGTGGTCTTCCCGGTCCCCGTCGCCATCTTGCAGGCATAGCGGCGGAACGCCTCCGCCCCCGCCGCCTTCTGGGCCTCCCCCGGCTCGTCCCAGGGGATGTCGATGCCCTGCAGGAAGTCCGGCCGGGCTTCGGTCAGGAAGATCACCGTCTCCGCCGCCTCGAGCTGGGCGAAGAACAGCCGGAACTCCCGGCCCTCCCGTCGCCAGTGCTGCATCAATTCCATGGTGGTGCGGGTCACTCCGCCCTCCCCGGCCAGGGCCAGGGGGCGCCAGGCCTCGAGCTTGGCCCGGATCCGGTTGACCAGCTTCAGCTCGATGGCCGTGCCCACATCCTCCGAGGGGGTGGCCTCGCTGCTCGCCGACGGCGGCCGGTAGTAATACATGGCCGGCCGCCGCCCCTCCGCCTTCTCCGGGGGCCGCCCCTCAGCCAGCGACCAATACTGCCCAGGAACCGCGTAGGGCGAGTTCAGGATCGGCTCGGGAACCTCGAAGCGGCTCATGCAGCCTCTCCACACAACTCGCGCAGAAATGCCTTCAGCGGCTCGAATACCGCGTGCTCCCAGTCCCACACGCCACACTGCGCCGCCCGGCCGACCAGCGGGTCGCGGAGATCCTGTGTAGCAAGGTACGCGAACACCTTGGCCTTCGCCTCGCGGGACGCGCGTGTTCGCATTCCACCCGAGTTCTTCGCGCACTCGATGTACTGCTCCACACAACTGATCAATCTCTCGTGGCCGACCGAGCGGTAAAGCAGATCCTCGAGGATGCCTGCGCCCTCGTTGTCAGGCAGGATATACACCCCGAAGCGCGGACGCCCGGTCGTGAATTCTCCAGGCGAACTCGGCCTGGGAATTTTAGCGGCAGCGATCGCATCGGCGGCACCTGCAAACGCATTCGTGGCGGGCCCGCCGTCCGCATCCAGCAGGACGCCCACGGAATTCACGATCTCCGTGAACTCCGCCCGCTTGCAGAATGGCCGGATGAAGGCTCGCAGTTTGTCCTTGGATTGGACGCACTGGACATCCACCCTGTCCAGAAAACCCATATTCCGGATCAGTTCCTCCATCACGAGCTTGTCCGACTTGCCTTCGACAAGGATCTGACAACCCTTGGTAATCCTGACCTCGTTCTCGTCCGACACGGCCTCCATCACCGCGTCTCCAGCCCGGTCTTGAGCGAAACCTCCAGCTCCTCCTGGCTGTAGGTCACGCACTCGACCACGTCATTCACCCGCTGGAGACGATGCAGCGCGAAGTCGTACCGGTCGCCCTCCGAGAAGACCCGGTGCGCCGCCTCGATGCACTCCAGGCTGTGCGTAGTGGCGAAGACCTGGACGTCCAGCTCCTCGGCCAGGGCACGGACGGCCTCCCAGACCACCGGGAGGTTGGCATAGTAAATCCCATCCTCAATCTCATCCACGATCAGCAGCTTGGCTTCGGTGATGATCATCCCCGCGAAAAGCCCAAGCGCCCGGGCGACCCCCTGCCCCATCTGGGTCACCGGGATGGTTTCGGGAAGACCAATGTCAATGTGAATAAGGGGGATTCCCGTGGTGCGTAGCGGGCGAATCCGCTTCACCCGGGGTTCGATCCTCCTCATCAGGTCCTCGACCTTCCGCTCCGCCTCGCCCTTCTCAAGCACCTTTTCATACTCCACCGCGCTTTTGCTCGGATCGCGGGTGCGGAGAGCGGTCACCATGCACTTGGGGAGCGCCGCAAGCAGGCCCTTCGGGGAATAGGACACCTGGTAGTTCCCGGCAGTCGTTGTGACCTCGTATGGCGAGGAGGGCTTCGCCTTGCTGCCAGAAGGCACCAACCGAACCCTGAATTCACTGAGATTCGAAAGGTGGCCTTCGAACAGGATCTCTTGTACCTGCGATTCCTGGGCGTAGATCCACTTCCAGAAGTTCTGGTCCACGGCTGCATTGCTGGGCAAGGACCGAAAGAGCGTTGGGAGGTGGTTCACCACGTCCTTCGTGAAGTCCCCGAGCAGAAAATACAGCGCCTCCAGCAGCGCCGTCTTCCCCGCGTTGTTCCCCCCCGCGATCAGGTTCACCCGCTCGAAGCGGTCAATCTTCAGATCCCGGAAGCAACGGAAGTTCTCGATCCGGATGTTCTTGAGCATGTCAGGGGCCCTCCGCCTCCTGGAGTTTCTTCACCACCATCAGCTCGTTGCCGCGGTCGTCGATCACCTTCACCGCGATCTGGTCGTGCCCGCCCGCCTCGAAGGGGGCGCTCACCGCCCCGGCCAGATGGTCCCACACCGTCTCGTCGTACACCGCCTTCAGCGACTTGCGCACCGCGTCCCAGGCCCCTGTCCGGGGGAAGAAGGCCTGGGTGACATGGAAGCACAGGTCGTTGTAGTCGGTGTCGAGGAACCACACCGGAACGTCATCCCCAGACCGGTGGTCGGTCTCCATGGTCGCCGGGTCGAACACGTCCAGGCCCACCAACTCGACCTGGTAGAGGGACGGATCGCCCTTGCGTACCGGCTTCAGTCGGACTAGCCGCACCTCGGGCAGGCCGCACACGCTGAAGATTTGGCTCGACCGCATATTCTTGAGCAGATCCCCCATCATCAGGTCCGGGGTGGCCTGGACATAGGTGGCCGACACTCCCACCGCCCGGTCGCAGGTCTCGATCAGCTTCCGGGCGTCCGGCTGCACCGCGAAGCCGATCACGTAGAGGTGGCTGTAGCTCTTGGCGTGGGCCTCGCGGGCCGCCTCGTATACCAGCTTCTCGCTCACCGCCCCGTTCTCAGGGCCGAACACCAGGGCCACCGGCGTGCCCGACGCGGGCCGCCCGTCCCCGTTCCGCTCCGCCGCCCCCTCCGTCGCCTCCGACCGGCCGGGCCGCGACCCGGGGGCGGTGGGATCCACCATGGCCTCGGCCGACAGGGTCAGAGTCTTGGCCGGCACCCGGATCTGCCGCATCCCCACCGTCTGCCCGCCCCCCACATGCAGCACCGGCGACCGCCGCACCACCTC
>PXDE01000302.1 GCA_003566475.1 PVC group bacterium
CCGAGATCCCGCCCCTTCCACCCGAGGTGGCCGAGCCGCCCGAGGCGGAGGCCGGCCTCGTGACCTACGACGAGTTCAGCCGGCTCGACCTCCGCACCGCCACCATCATGGACGCGGAGCGGGTGCCCAACACGGACAAGCTGATGAAGCTCTCGCTGCTGGTGGGCAGCGAGCGCCGGCAGATTGTGGCCGGCATCGCCGCCCATTACACCCCGGAGCAGCTTCTTGAACTCAACCGCCCCATCGTCATCGTGGCCAACCTCAAGCCGGCCCGGATCCGCGGGATCGAGTCCCAGGGCATGCTCCTCGCCGCCACCAAGGGCGAGAAGCTCCGCCTGGTCACCGTGGACGGCGACATGTCCTCGGGGGCGCGGGTGAAATGAGCGCGGGGAGATGCTCTGAGACACCATTAGACGCCATGCCCTGCAAGCCACTGCTCGCCAACAGGATGGCTCTGACGTGGCACGGGGGCGCCTGCCCCCGTGCCCTGCTCCCACCATGAACCTCCGGGCCCGGGAGATATCCCCACGCCACCCAAGGGGATCCAGAGGCTCGGGGGGAGGCCCCCCCGAGCCACGGAGGGCGGAGCCCGCGCAGCGGGCCGGGAGGGCGAATCCCGCCACGGGCGGGATGAGCCGCGAGCAAGGGAAAGCCATGGTCCGTTTCTGGCCGGTGCCTAGCTCGCTTCAGGAACCCGGGCATGACCTGTCCTCGCTCCGGCTCGGCGGGATCCTCGCCCTCCCGGTCGCCGCTCCTCCGAGACGGGGGCTCGTTCGAGCGAGCGGCTTGCTTCGACATTCGGAGTTCGACATTCGGCATTCTGCGGTTCCCCCAGGTGGGCCATCCGATCCGCGAGAATCAATCGCGAGACGCGACGGGCTGGCCCTATTTCTCACTTCGTACTTCGTCAGCTTGCCCTACGAAGCGTCTGCGCGTAGTAGGGTCAATCTTCGGTTTTCCCGCGCCCCGCATCCCACAACTTGTCCGACGAAGCTTCTGAGCGAAGTCGGATCGCGCCAGCCGTCTCGCCCCTCATCCGGCAGGGCCCTGGGCCTTAGGGGCGAGCACTGAACGCTTCCCCTGAAATCCACAATCAGAAATCCACGATCCTCAATCGCCCATGCCCCCCCCCAGCCCCATCCTGGTCACCGGCGCCACCGGGTTCACCGGGCAGGTGCTGGTCCGCAAGCTGGCCGCCGCCGGGGCGGAGGTGCGGGCCATCGCCCGGGCCAGCTCGGATCTGACCCCGCTCGACGGGGTGCCCGTCACCTGGCATCGCGGCGATGTCTTCGATCCCGAGGTGGTGAGCAAGGCCATGGACGGCGCGCGCACGGTGATCCATGTGGCTGCGCTGTACCGTCAGGCCGGGGCGCCGGATGACCTGTACCGCCGGGTGCATGTTGACAGCACGCGCCTCCTGGCCGAGGCGGCGGCCCGGCAGGACGGGTTCGCACGGTTTGTTCACGTCTCGACGGTCGGGGTCCACGGACACATCGAGCATCCCCCGGCCGACGAGGACGCCCCGTTCGACCCCGGCGACATCTACCAGGCCACCAAGGCCGAGGCCGAGGTGTGGATCCGGGCCCATGCGCCGGAGCTGGGCATCGACGCGGTGGTGCTGCGGCCGGCCGGGATCATGGGGCCGTCCGACCGGCGGCTGCTTAAGGTGTTCCGGCTGGCCACCGGGCCGGTGTTTCCGCTGCTCGGGAAGGGGGCCTGCCTGTATCACCTGATCCACGTCGAGGATCTCGCCGACATCATGATCCGGGCGGCAAGCCATCCGGAGGCCAGGGGACAGACCCTGATCTGCGGCAATCCCGAGCCGATCCCACTGGAGGCGATGGGCCGCATCGTGGCCGACGAGCTGGGAACCCGGTTCCGTCCCCTCCGGCTCCCGGCCGGGCCGTTCATGGCCGCGGCCGCGGTGTGCGAGGCGGTGTGCAGGCCCTTCGGCCTCCCGCCGCCCCTGCACCGCCGCCGGGTCGCCTTCTACACCAAAGACCGCGCCTTCGACACCTCGCGCCTGCGCCGGGTTCTGGGCTACGAGGTGAGGTTCGACAACGAGGCCGGCATCCGCGACACCGCCCGGGGCTACGTCGAGCGGGGGTGGCTTAAGGCCCGGCGGGCGTAGCCGGAACGATTCAGGCCCCGGCCTTCGTTGAACCGCGAATGAACGCGAATGAACGCGAATATCTGAGGGGAGGAGACGGTCGTGGGCCGTTCACCGTCCGGTGAACTTGGTCGGCCGTCCTCCGGGGCCTCGTTCGGCCTTAAACCTATGGGCCCCGCCCTGCGCATTCGCGTCAACCTAGGCACGTGCGTATCGGTGGTGCTCCCATTGAGTCGCCCCTTCAGGGCTCCAACCTTCGGAATACCGCAACAAACACGGGGACACTCCTTGAAAACGACTCTAGATAAGTGTCTTATAGCTAAATTCTGTACCTTAACCAAAGGAATGCCATGGCCTTCGACGAGCTAGAGCAAGCCCGGATCGAGGAGTCGCTGAGAACCTTTCTCGAGGCCAAGAGGCCCCCACCCCACATCCGGCCGTTGTCAAGGGACACCAACTTTTACGCAGTTAGGGGACACGAACTTTTACGCACCTGGGTCGGTTGTGTCCGGGGGTCTATGGGGTCTCCTCGGGGGTTCGGGGTGGGGCCGCCGGTCCCCCGCCCCCGGGGGCGGGGGACCGGCGGCGAAGTCGGCTATTTGAGCATGCGCTCCAGATCCTGGATCCGGTAGCTGCGCCCTCGGATGTTGAGCACGGCGCAGCGGTGGAGCAGGCGGTCGAGGATGGCCGCGGTCATGGCCTCGTCGCCCGCGAAGATCCCCGGCCAGTCCTTGACGCTCTTGTTGGTGGTGATGGCGGTGCTCGCCCTCCCGTACCGGTGGCTGACCAGCCGGAAGAACAGGCCCGCGTCGGCCCGGTCCATGGGCTCGAAGCCCACCTCGTCGATGACCAGGTAGCTGGCGCTGAAGTGCTTCTTGCGCCGGAGCCGGGCCGGGGGGATGTCCGCGTGCTTGCGCATCTCGTGGAGCAGGTCCTCCAGGCGGTAGAAGGCCACCCCGAAGCCCTGCTCGACGGCCTTCACCCCCAG
>PXDE01000618.1 GCA_003566475.1 PVC group bacterium
GGTGGTGGCCAGAGCCGGAGTCGAACCGGCGACACACGGATTTTCAGTCCGTTGCTCTACCAACTGAGCTATCTGGCCGCACCGGAAAGGCCGGGAGCATGGATCATCCGCCGGGGAATGTCAACCGGTTCCGGACTTGACCTTCCCTTGGGCCACAGGTTCCATGGCCCGGAAATGGAACCGGAACCGACACCCCTTCTGGCCGTGGACGCGGTGACCCGCGATTTCCCCGCCGTGCGCGCCCTCGACCGGGTGTCGCTGGCCTTTCGGGCCGGACGGGTCCACGGGCTGATCGGGGAGAATGGGGCAGGGAAATCCACCCTGATGAATGTGCTCAGCGGGCTGATCGAGCCCACGGCGGGAGGGTTTCTTCTCGAAGGGAGGCCGGTCCGGTTCCGCCACCCCCGCGAGGCCCGGGACGCCGGGGTGGCCATGGTCCACCAGGAGCTGAACCAGGTGCCGGACCTCACCGTGGCCGACACTCTCTTCCTGGGCCGGGAGAGGACGCGGTGGGGCGTGCTGGCCCGCCGCGAGGCGGAGACCGAGGCGGCCCGGGTCCTGGCCGGGATCGGCTGCGACCTCTCCCCCCGGCGGCGCATCCGCTCGCTCTCCATCGCCCAGCGTCAGATGGTCGAGATCGCCAAGGCCCTCTCCCAGAACGCCAGGGTGCTGATCCTGGACGAGCCGACGGCGGTGCTCTCCCGCCCCGAGGTGGAACGACTGTTCGACCTCATCCGCGACCTCCGCGGACGCGGGGTCTGCATCATCTACATCTCCCACATGCTGCCCGAGGTGCTGAGCGTGTGCGACGACATCCACGTCCTGCGCGACGGCACCCTCGTCGCCTCGGTGCCCAACGACGGCCGGACCGACGAGCGTCGGCTGGCCAACCTCATGGTCGGACGCGACATGACCCGACAGTTCCCCGACCTCCCCACGCGCAGCCAGGAGCTGGTGCTGAAGGTCGACCATCTCCACGTGCCGGGCCGGGTGCACGGCGTGTCCTTCGACCTCCGGCGGGGCGAGATCCTCGGGCTGGCCGGGCTGGTCGGCTCCGGCCGCACCGAGCTGGCCGAGGCCCTGGCGGGGCTGCGGCCGCGCGGCGGAGGCGAGGTCCGGCTGGACGACCGTCCGCTGCGCCCGGAAAGACTGGACGAGGCGCTGGACCGCGGCCTGGCCTATCTCTCCGAAGACCGCCAGGGGAAGGGCGTCGTGTTGGGCATGCCGGTGGCCCACAACGTCACCCTGCCCTCGCTGGCCCGCTTCGCGCGGCCGTTCCTGCGCCTGGCCGAAGAGGTCGCGGTGACACGGAACCACGTCCAACGCCTGGGCATCCGGGTGCGCAGCGTGCACCAGCGGATCGGCACCCTGAGCGGCGGCAACCAGCAGAAGGTGGCCCTGGCCCGGTGGCTGGAGACCGGTCCCCGGGTGCTCATCCTCGATGAGCCCACCCGAGGCGTGGATGTGGGGGCCAAGGCGGAGATCTACCGCCTTATCGCCGACCTCGCGGAGAAGGGCCTGGCCTGTCTGCTGATCTCCTCGGAGCTTCACGAGGTGCTCGGCCTCTGTCACCGCATCGCGGTGATGCGGGCGGGGCGGATCGTGGACATGCTCGATGGCCCGTCGGCGACCGAGGAGGCGATCATGCACCGGGCCGCCGGGGTGGAGGCCGCGGCATGAGCGAGCCCCGTCCTCCGTTCCGATCCTCCCTGCGTTCCCGGCTCGGAGACCTTCCCTCCTGGACCGGGGCGCTGACCGCGCTGGTCCTGCTGATCACCATCACCGCGATCCTCAACCCGGCCTTCCTGCGGCCGGTGAACCTCATGAACATCCTTCATCACAACTCGATGCTGGGGATCATCGCGGTGGGGATGACGCTGGTGATCATGCTGGGCGGCATCGACCTGTCCGTGGGCTCTCTGATGGCCTTCGCGGCCGGCCTGGCCGCGCTCGCGCTGGCCCGGGTCCGGGCGGGCGGCGAAGGTCCGGAGGGGCTGGCCGTGCTGGTGGCGCTCGGGGTTGCGCTGGGGGTCGGCGGGGCGGCCGGACTGGTCCATGGCCTGCTGGTGGCCCGGGGTCGGCTGGCCCCGTTCATCGCCACCCTGGCCGGGCTGGTCGCCTACCGGTCGGCCGTCACCTGGATCGCCGACGGCGGCCATCTCTCGGCCCGGGGCTCGGCGGTGCTGGCGGCCATCGGACGGGGCATCCCGGTGCCATTCACGAACGTCGGGCGGCCGGGCGGAGCGCCGATCCCGTTCTCCGTCCCCTGGGCGGTGGTCGTCTTCGCGCTGGTGGTGGTGGTCGGCCACCTCCTGCTCCACTACACCCGGCTCAGCCGGCACATCATCGCCATCGGCGCCAACGAGGAGGCGGCGCGGTACGCGGCCATCCCCATCGGCCGGGTCAAGGTTCTCACCTACGGGATCCAGGGGCTGCTCACTGGCCTCGCCGCCCTTCTCTATCTGGCCCGGTTCGAATCGGTCAACAGCAGTTCCGCCGGGCAGCTTCTGGAACTGGAGGTGATCGCGGCGGTGGTCATCGGAGGCACCCGGATGCAGGGCGGCTCCGGCAGCGTCCTCGGGGCCGCCATCGGGGTCCTGCTGATCGGGGTCATCCGCAACATGCTCATCCTGCTTGACGTCAACACCTTCGCCCACGGACTGGTCATGGGCCTCATCATCGTGGCCGCCGTGCTGGCCCAGCGGGTGGGGTCGCGGGAGCGGGGATGAGCGAGTGCCCGAGTTCCCCTCCCCCGCAACGCCCGGATTGCCCGCCGCCGCGCATTCGGGCAGGATACGGGAGATGCCACGCAACGGAGACACCGCCACAAGGACCGCTGCCTGCCAAGGGGACGGCCCCGAGGTGGCACGGCGCTTCCAGCCCGGAGCCGAGCTAGAAGTTGATCCCGATCCGACCATGGGAAGTGATTCCGCCGACCATGGTCGATCCGGGATCTCACCTCGCGCGGGCACGGGCTGGAAGCGCCGTGCCACCTCGGGGCCGTCCCCTTGGCAGGCAGCGGTCCTTGTGGCGGTGTCTCCGTTGCGTGGCATCTCCCGTATCCTGCCCGAATGCGCGGCGGCGGGCAA
>PXDE01000198.1 GCA_003566475.1 PVC group bacterium
GGGCGGGCCCCCCGTGATCCCGCTCGCGGCCCTGGGACGGGCCATCCGTCCCGCGCACTGGACCAAGAACGCGGTGGTGGTCGCGCCCCTGGTGTTCGCCCTGGGGGATCCGGCGGTGGAGGTCGCCCTGCCCCATCTCCTCCGCGCTCTGGTCGCCACCGCCGCCTTCTGCCTGGTCTCGAGCGCGGTGTATCTCGTCAACGACGTGCTCGACCGCGAGAAGGACCGCCACCACCCCCAGAAGAAGCTCCGCCCCGTGGCCACCGGCGAACTTTCCGTGCCCCTGGCCCTGGGCGCGGCCGGAGGCCTGGCCCTGGCCGGCCTGCTGGCCGCCTGGCGGCTGGCCCCCGGCTCCCAGACGGTGCTCCTGGGCTACCTCGTCCTGCAAACGGCCTATTCGCTGTACCTGAAGCGGATCGCCCTGGTCGACATCCTGCTCATCGCGGCGGGGTTCGTGCTCCGGGCCCTGGCCGGGGCGGCGGCGGTACCGGCCCCGGTGTCGCCCTGGCTCCTGCTCTGCACGCTCCTGTTGGCCCTGTTCCTCGCCCTCTGCAAGCGGCGGCACGAGCTGGTGACCGACGGCGGCGGCCATGGGAACACCCGGACCAGCCTGCGCGACTACGACGCCCGGCTGCTGGACCAGCTCATCTCCATGATCGCGTCGGCCACCCTGGTGGCCTACGCGGTCTACCCCTTCTGGCCGGACACAGTGGAGAAGTTCGGCACCCACGCCCTGGGCTTCACCATCCCCTTCGTCATCTTCGGCCTGTTCCGGTACCTGGACCTGGTCTACCGCCAGGATCTGGGCGGGCGCCCCGAACAGATCCTGCTCACCGACTGGCCCCTGCTGCTGGACGTGGCCCTCTACGGGGCTACGGTGGTGGGCATCCTCTGGTTCCACCGATGACCGACCGACGCCCCTCGTTCGACCGCACCGACCTCACCGCGTTCCTGACCACCCTGGGGGTCGGCCTGGCCGTCTACGTGTGGGCCATGGCCCCCACCGTCACCCTCGAGGATTCGGGCGAGCTGATCGTGGCCGCCCATTACCTGGGCGTCCCCCACCCTCCCGGCTACCCCATCTGGACCGTCCTGGCCTGGGGCATCCAGCGGCTGTTCGGATTCATGACCTTCCGGGGCCACCCCAACCCCGCCTGGGGCGTCAACTTCACCTCCGCGCTGTTCGGCGCCCTGGCCTGCGCCAACCTCGCCCTGCTGATCTGCCGGTCGGGCCGCGACCTCCTCGCCCCCGAGGCGGGCGAGCCCGGCCCCGCCCGCCGCCTCGCCCCGCCCCTGGCCGGGATCGCGGCCGGGCTCACCCTCGCCTTCACCCAGGTCCTGTGGTCCCAGAGCATGATCGCCGAGGTGTACAGCCTCAACGCGGCCTTCCTCACCGGCATCCTGCTCGCCGCCTACGCCTGGCTGCGGCGGCCCGGCGACGACCGATGGCTCCTGCTGACCTGCTTCCTGTTCGGCCTCGGGGTGACCAACCACCAGACGCTGCTCTTCGTGGCCCTGGCCCTGGCGGCGGTGGTGTTCTTCGCCCGCCCTCCCCTGTTCCGCGATCTGGCCGTCCTGTCCGTCGGGCTGGGGGCGGTGCTGCTGGTGATGACCCGCCTCGCGCCGCAGATCGGCCCCGGCCTGCATCCGCTGGCCGGCCCCGCCGGCACCGGCTTCTGGCTGGTGCTCTTCGCCAACGGGCTCCTGCTGGGCGCGGTGTGGGCCTGGCTGCCCGAGGGCCGTACCGCCGCCGCCGCCATGTTCGTGTTCCAGCTCGGCCTCGCCTTCTACGTCTACATGCCCCTGGCCTCGGAGCAGAACCCGCCCATGAACTGGGGCTATGCCCGCACCTGGGAGGGGTTCCTCCACGCCGTCTCCCGCGGGCAGTACGAGCGCATCGAGCCCACCGAGCTCTTCTCCCGGCGGTTCGTGGACCAGATCGGCCTCTACCTGTCCGACCTGCGGCGCCAGTTCACCCTGCCCGTGCTCCTGCTCGGATTCCTGCCTTTCACCCGGTTCCGGATCCGGACGGCCGAACGGTGGCACGGGGCACATGTGCCCGCCCTCGTCCTCATCGGGGCCGCCACCGTCCTCACCGTCCTCGAGGACGCCCTCACCCCGGGCGAGATCGCGGGCACCGTGCCCCCCATCAACGCGGCCTACCGGCTCTGCGTGCTGCTGGTGATGGTCCTGGCCATGATGGGGGGCCTCGTGCTGGTCCTGGAACTGATCCGCGATCAGATTCGGGCGTTTCCAGCCCATGCCTTCTCCGTCCGTCTGACCTGGACCCTGGTCGGCCTGGGAGCGGGGCTGCTCGCCCTGGGGGTGATGGGCGGACTGATCTGGGAGGCGCTTCAGGCGGGCCTGGCCTGGGAGGACCGTCTGCTCCTGGGGGTGGTCGCCTTCTGCCCGCCCGCCATCCTGGGGGTGGGGGGCCGGCTGCTCGCCCGCGACCAGGTCGCCTTCGACGCCCCGCCCCGGGCCCGGGCCTGGCTGTTCATCTCCGGCGTCGCCTTCCTGGCGGTGAGCCTCATTCTGATCTACTTCCTCAATCAGGATCTCGACATCCAGACCCTGTTCATCGGCCGGGTGCAGTTCATCCAGTCCCATGTGGTCTACGCGGTGTGGATCGGCTACGGGCTGCTGGTCGCGCTCGACCTTCTGCTCCGCCTGCGGCCCGGCCCCGGCTGGCGGACGGCGGTGGCCGTGGCCGCCCTCGCCCTTCCCGCCTTCACCTTCTCCCGCGACTGGTGGGACGCGGAGCTGCTCCGCATCTACGGGGCCTCCCGGCAGCGCGGGCACGATTTCGGCTGGCAGTTCGGGGTCTACGCCCTCGAGGGGGCCGAGGCCATCCGCCGCGACCTGCGGCCCGACGAGCCGCCCCTGCCCGACCCCGACTACCCGCCGCCCATGGAACCGGGCGCGGTGTTCTTCGGCGGCACCGACCCCGGACGGTTCGTGCCCACCTACTTCCTGTTCTCCGGCGGCGTCCGGCCCGACGTGTTCCTGCTCACCCAGAACGCCCTCGCCGACCGCTCCTACGTGCAGGCCATGCGCGACCTCTACGGCGACACCCTCTGGATCCCCAGCGACCACGCCCACCAGCTCGCCTTCGAGCGCTACCGCCGCGAGATCCAGGAGGGCAAGTTCCCGCCCTCCCTCCAGCTCCTCGAGGAGACGCCGGACGGGCTGCGGGTCACCGGCTCGGCCGGGGTCATGATCATCAACGGCTATCTGTCCCAGGTGATGTTCGGCATCCACAAGCGCGAGCGGGCGTTCTATGTGGAGGAGAGCACCCCCATCCCGTGGATGAAGCCGCACCTGGTGCCGCACGGGCTGATCATGAGGATCGAGCCCGAGCCCCTGGACGAACTGCCCGAGGCGCGGGTGGCCCAGGACCGGCGGTTCTGGGCCTGGTACACCCGGCGGCTTCTGGACGACCCCAGATTCGTGCGCGACGTGGCCGCCCGCCGGTCCTTCTCCAAGCTCCGCACTGCCCTGGCCGGGCTCTACGCCCACCGCGAGCTGTGGGAGCATGCCGACGCCGCCTACGAGGAGGCCGTCGCCCTCTACCCCCTCGCCCCCGAGCCCTACTTCCGGTGGGCCGAGGCGCTGGTCCGCCAGCAGCGGTTCGACGAGGCGCTGGCCACCATGGAGACATTCTTCGCCCTCGATCCCGGGCACCACCGGGGCCAGGACTACCTGATCCATCTTGCTTCCTGGGCCGAGGCCGACCGGATCCGTCAGGAGATCGCCGCCCGCGACCCCGCCGACCGCACGCCCGAGGAATGGGCCTCGCTCGTCCACGCCCACCTCCTGGTCTCCGACGGCCCCGTCTGGCGGAAGCTGGTCATGGACCTGGTGTCGGAGGAGGAGCCCGACCCCGTGGTCCTGCGCGTGGTGGGTCATGTGCTGTCCCAGCATGGCCAGGCCAACTGGGAGGTGCTCACCCTCCGCCGCTATCTGGACCATGTGCCGGGCGATCCCCGGGCCTGGACCGACTTCGCGGCCGCACTGCTCGCCCAGGGCCGGACCGACGACGCCCTCGGCGCCCTCGAGCGGGCGGTCGCCGTCGGCGGCCGCCCCATCCAGGACGCCCTCCGCCGCGACCGCCGGTTCACCCCCCTCCACGGCCACCCCAGGTTCCGCGCCCTCGTCCCCCTCCCCGGCCGGTCCGGGGTCCGGTAGCCCGTCCCGCGCCGGAAACGATCAGCCCCTGGGCAGTCCCTAACCGCGAATGGACCCAGCGCGGCCGCCGGCCGCAACCAAACGAACCACAGAGGTCCCAGAGGTTACGGAGGTTCACAGAGGGGGAACCACGGATGGACACGGATGGGGACAAGCCGGCCGAAGCGGAGCCCCGATGGGGCGATTCAGGCCAGCCCAGGGCGAAAGCCCTGGGACTCCACGCACAAGACGATGACGAGCCCTGAAGGGGCGATTCCATGGGGCCATCCATGCCAGTCCCCATGTCGCGCATGAAGCGAGGCTGCCCGCACGTAGGTCGGCCATTCCTGCGTGTCGGGGCGAAGCGTCTGCGCGAAGCCTGGGCTACCCCTCACGGGAACGGGCGGAGAGTGGAACCTTGCCACCAGGCCCCCGCAACCCTATCGTATCTCCAGTTGACCGCGACTCCCAAGCCATGCGTGCAGCCTCACGATGATCACCACCGCCGAAATCAAGCAGATGACCCGTGCGGACAAGCTCCGGATGATGGAGGCCTTGTGGGAGGATCTGTCCAGGTCCGACGAGGAGGTCGAGTCCCCACCCTGGCATGAAGCCGAACTCAGAGAGACCAGGGCACGCTTCGAGGCGGGTGAGGTGGGGATCTCGGACTGGGAGTCGGCGAAGCGAGAACTCAGACGTCCTTCTGCATGAGGATTCGCATCGTCGACACGGCGAAGGACGACCTTCGTGCGGGCCACGCCTTCTATGAGCTTCAGCGGGAAGACCTGGGCGAGTACTTCCTGGACAGCCTGGCCTCCGATATCGACTCGCTGCTGCTCTACGCGGGCATCCACGCCAGGGTACATGGCTACTTCAGGATGCTCAGCCGAAGGTTCCCATACGCGATCTACTACACGGAGGCCCAGAACGAGGTGACTGTCTGGCGCGTTCTGGACCTCCGCATGGACCCAAGGCGCATCCGCAGGGCGCTCCGATCCAACCCTAGGTAGAAGGTGTTGACGGCATGCAAGGCGGTTGGGCCTTGGCAGACGCGGCAAGGATCTCCCTGGCAGCTCGGATCCGTCCTTCGTGCAGCCCAGGCGGCATCTCACGTGTGGGGCGGCGCCCCGCACGTAGGTCGGCCAGTCCTGCGTGCCGGGGCGAAGCGTCTGCGCGAAGCCTGGGCTACCCCTCACGGAAACGGGCGGAGACGAGCCAGGAACCGCGAATTCCGCCATGGTTCCGCCGCGTCCGGGGCGCATGGCCATTCCGGGCGCTGAAGGCGCCGCCGCCTAACGGAGCCTGGGGCGCAGGCCGCATCGGGCCAGAGGCACGCACGCGGACAAGCCCCAGGTATCGTAGCCCCCCGACCCGCCCTGAAGGGGCGGCCGCAAGCAAGGGGCCCGTCACCGTACTCCGAATGGGAAGTCCGGACCCGCCTCCGGCGTGCCGCGCCGCAGTCAGGCGAAGGCGGGCGGAAGCCAAGGCCGCGTGATCCCTTTGGCGAGGGAAACGCGGTCTCGGGACGGTGTCGCACGGGGTGGGGAAGCGATGCGGCCTCATGGATCGGAAAGGTTGCGCGGAGAACGATGATCCCTGGTTGGCCCATGCCACCGCAGTCCAAGACCGGAGGCCCGTAGGCCAGGCGGCCTCCCCCATGGACTGCGGCGGGAAGGAAGGTCCGCCGACCGCCACACCGCCTTGGCTTCCAGCGAGGGCAAGAGGCCCGTACTTTTGGTACGGTTTCGCCCGCAATCCGGAGTTGCCTTCAACAGGATTCTGGCCAGAATGGCTGACGTTGGAGGCACTTGCATGGACCCGTTGAAGATCTGGTCGTTTGATCTTGGCATCCAGTCGCTGGCCTACGCTGTGCGTGGCCATGGCGACGATCCCCTGCAGTTTCAGGACGTCCAGTCGCTTCTGATCCCAGCCGAGCACGGCTCGACCGATAAAGCCAGGGACCAGCGTCGGATGTGGCGGACACGGCAGGCGCACAAGGCGCGGGAGGCCTGGCTGCGGAAGGTGTTCCGGGAATGTGGCCTGGGAGACGCGGTTCTGGAAGGACGTGCCGTGGGCAGGACCAACGGACGCTGGACCCAGACTCGGACGGGCGACTTCCGCTTGGAGCGGGAGTTCCCGCCCGCCCAAGGCGAAGCCACGAAGGACGGAGCGCCATCCGATGCCGAAGGGGCGCGAACCGCCTACTGCGGAAGCCTGCTCCGCTGCCTGCTGCTCGCAGGCCCGGAAGCCCAGAACGCCGTGCAGGGGAGGCCGCTCCAGCCATGGCAGATCTTCAAGGCCCTGCATTCCGCCATCCAGAAGCGAGGGTATGACCCGGCCCTTCCCTGGAAACGCGGGGACATGGAGGAGGACGCGGAGGAGGATGCAGATGAGGACCGGGAGCATCAGGCGACGAAGGACCGGGCCAACACCATGCAGGGGTTTCTCGACGCCCTCCCGGAAGGCTGCCAGCATCCCTGCTTCTGGGAGTGTCAGCGGATGGGACTCTGGTCCCCCGAAAACCCCGCGCGCTTCCGGCTCCGGCAGGACCACGAGGCACGGACAACCAAACGCGGCGATCTGCCCGATCCGGCCGACCGCGACCAGCCCGTTCCCGCAGTCTTCCTGCGCGAGGCGGTGGAAAGCGAGCTGCGCGAGCTGATCGCCGCCGCCGAAGAGGTGCTTCCGTCCCTGGCCGGCCAGGCCGGGCGTATCCTCTACGGACCTGCCGAGGAATCCTACGCGTCGTACCGGGCGGCCCACGCTTCGCCCGCCCGCCGGGAGGAGATCTACCGGAAGGCGGGAGGCCCCCTGATCCCGGGGAAGGCCAGCGACTGGCAGGGCGTGCTTCCCAGAAGGTCCCCACCTTCGACAACCGGGTGCCCAGCCGCTGCCTCCTGGTTCACCGGCTCCACTCCGCCAAGGCCGCCCCGCGGATGCACGACGGCGCCCTGGTGGACGAGTCCATGCTCGCGGCCGAGTACGTGTTCCTCAAGAAGCTCAAGGATCTTCGCTTCGACACTGCTAAGGGGCAGCGGGGATTCACACCGAAGGAACTGACCGGCATTTTTGAGGACCGTGCTGGGCAGGCCCGCGAACGGGCCGCCAAGGCGGTGGCGGCGGGCAAGTCGGAGGGAGATGCCTGTCGGGCTGCGCTCCTGGCCCTCAAGTTCACCGAGAAGCAGCTCGCCGACCTTCTGGAGAAGCGGGTGCAAGGGCGCCCCCTGCCCGAACAGGGCGTGGTCGAACCACCTTCGGGTGGAGGCCGGTCGCCGTACTGCCGACCCGCGCTGCGGATCCTCAAGGCCCTGATACTTTCGGGCCTGGCCCCTGCCGAGTTCAAGAACCACCTCATCGCACGAGAAGCAGGTCCGATGGCCACCCTGGCCGAGGAGATTCGGCTAGGCACAGACATGGGGGCCGGACTGGTGGAGGACGATCTCACCTTCCTGGACCGGATGGGTGCGTCATGGGACAGGCTCTACATCCCCGACGCGCGGCTCGACGACGCGGCGAAGGCCGCCGAGCGGAGCGACGCCGCTGGGCGCGAACGGATGGTCCGACGTCTGATCGGCGAGCAGAACGACCCCGTGGTGCGGCACCGCCTGGGGGCGTTCCACCGAAAGCTCCGGGATCTCGAAGCCCGGTTCGGCCCGCCGGATCGCGTCGTGATCGAGTTCGTTCGCGAGGACTTCCTCGCCAAGGGGAAGAGCAAGCAGGCCAGGGACCGGTACCAGAAGTTCCGCAACTTTCAGAAACGCCGACGGGAGGAGCGATCGAAGGCCCTGGCCGCCCTCGGAGGCGGCGCCTCGGGCTCGGACGTGCTGAAGTACCAGCTCTGGGACGACCAGAAGGGCCATTGCCTGTTCTGTGGGAACACCATCGCCGGCCCCAACGTGATGCCCGAGGCGGGCGGCCGAAGCTTCGCCACCGCCGAGCTGGCGCATATCGTGCCGGACAGCTTGGGCGGGCCCCGCACCTATCTCAACCTGGTGGTGGCCTGCCACGACTGCAACCACGCTCAGAAGGAGCGCTACCACGCCGATTGGTTCCGGCAGGACGGCCGCGACTGGGACGCCCTTTTGAACCGGATTCGGACCTACACGAGAATCCCGAGGTTCAAGCTCAAGCTCCTTTCCTGCGAGGACTCCGAACAGGCCGCGGACATGGTCGAGAACCGGACCTCCCTGCAGCAGACGGCCTGGATTGCCAAACTCAGCCAGGCCGTGGCCTGCCTCCACTTTGGGTGGCCGCTGAACTTCAAGGGGGCCGACCGCCGGGTGGTCGTGGTCCCGGGGGCCCTGACCAACGCCGTGGCCCGGCGCTATCATCTTTACCGGCTCCTGGGATCGGAGGAGAGCCGCGCAGCCGCCGAGGCTCGCCTGAAGGAGCTGCGGGAGGCCGCCGAGCGGGTCGACCGAAATAGCCTTCCCTGGGACGAGCGGAACCAGGCCTGGCAGGCCTACCACACGGCAGTCGAAGAGACCGAGAAGAAGGCCCGCGACGACCACCGCCACCATGCCCTGGACGCCATGGTGCTGTCCTTTATCCCGGCTTGGGCGGCCGACCCCAACAAACGGTACTGGCACAGCCTGCCCGGCCCCGCCGACTGGGATTTCTTCGCGGAACGCCTCCGAACCGTCGTCCCCACCTGGGTCGCCACCGAGAAGCCGAGGCTGGAAGACGGCATCTACGGGGACCGCGGCGGGAAAGCGGCCAAGCGTCTGAGTCTCAAAAGTCTGGGCTACAGCGGCCGCACTCCGAAGTTCAGCCTGAGCGCCCTGCGCAAGGCGGCGGCCAACATCTGGGACCGCCCGATCCGCGATGCCGTCCAGGCGTTCGTGGCCGGGGAGCCTCCGGAGGAAGCCTGGGTCGCCTTCTGCGACACCTTCCGGGCTCCGCGCCCGGACGGATCGGTCGGCCCCCGAGTGTTGTCGGTCCTGATTGCCACCTCCGAACTGGACGAGTTCGCCGACCTCTCCAAGGATGGCACGGGCGCCTGGAGGAGGGGGAAGAGGCACAAAGGCTACTTCGTGGCGCTAGACCCCAAGGGCAAGCCCAAGGTCTTCCCGGTCTATGCCCACGCGAGCGAAGCGGAAGTACGTCGGTCCATCCGGGCCCGCGAGGGATGGAGGGACTACGGCTACTTCGAATCGGGGTGTCGGGTCCGGATCGCAGAGCGTTTAGTCCAGGGCAAGCACGAGGTGGGAGCGGGAGTGTACATTCTGAGTAGCCTTTGGACGAATGGGCAGTCAGCAATCATGGGTTCCGATGGAACAGTCTGGCGAGGAATCGGGATTGGTAAACTTGTCTCGTGTGGCCTTGCACGGGTGCATTGAAGATGTCCTACCACATCCTCCATATTCTCAGCCACGGATCGATGCTGGCCCGCGACCGGGGGCACCTGGTGTGCCGGCCCGCCAAGGACGCCTCCGACGCCCGAGAGCGGCGCATGGCCCTCGAGGACATCCGGGCCGTGGTGATCGCGGCCCGGGGGGTGACCCTCACCAGCAGCGCGGTGTCGGGCATCCTCGGTCACGAGGGCATCATCCTGCATTGCGACGAGGCCTACCGGCCGGTGGGGGTCACCGTGCCTCTGCCCCGGACCATCGACCCCAAGGCCTTTCTCAACCAGACCCGGCAGCCGAAGCCTCTCAACGAACGTCTGTGGAACGGACTGCTCCGGGGCAAGACCCAGAATCAGCGGGCGGTCCTGGCCGAGCGGAAGCTGTTCAGCGAATACCTGGACCGCGCCGCAGGCGCGCCGAGGGTCGACGAGGGCAACGCGGCCCGAAAATACTGGCAACTCTTCTTCCCCGCCATCGGCTGGGCGAGCAGCGGGCGCGACCGCCGCCTGGACAATCCGCCCAACCAGATGCTCAACTACGGCTACACGGTGCTCGCAACCCTCTGCCACCGGTCCATCGTCATCCATGGCCTGCTGCCCATGCTGGGGGTCGGGCATCGCCCCGGCTACCGGAACGACCCGCTGGTGTACGACCTGATGGAGCCCTACCGGCCGTTCGTGGACCGGCTCCTGGCGGAGTTCATGGTGCAGCCCGACATCTCCATGGAGGCCTGGTGCCGGGCCGTGGGCAACGGGCTCCGGGAGGTTCGGGTGGCCCACGACCAGGGGCGGGTCAAGCTGATGGACGCGATCGACTTCAGCGTCCGGTCTCTGGTGGAATGCTACCGCAGCCTGTCCTCAAAACCGCTCTGGATCCCGGCCGTGCCCGTCGGGGAGGCGGCGTGAGGCCGGTCTTCGACTCGGCGTACCGCATGGGCTGGGTGCTCGTCATGTTCGACCTGCCCGTCCTGACCAAGGCGGAGCGGAGGCAGGCCACCGAGTTCCGGAAGAACCTGCTCGACGACGGGTACATGATGGTCCAGTACTCCGTCTATGCCCGGCCCTGCGTGGATCGCGACCGGCTGGAGAAGCACACCTCCCGCCTCCAGGCCATGTGCCCGGAGGCCGGCAACGTGAGGGTGCTCTTCCTCACCGACCGACAGTGGTCCCAGGGCCTGTGCATCACTGGCCCGGACTATGATCAGGGCCACCGGGAGACCGATCCAGCGGTCCCCCAGCAGGCCGAGTTCTGGTAGTTGAGGTGCGGCGAGAAGGCGTGCCAGGCAGAGGCCATCTTTCCGCACGATCCGTTAAGACTTCCCAAGTCGTACCCGCGCGATCTGGCAGAATGGCCCTAACCTACTGCGGCACCGGGGCCAAAGTCAATCCCATCCTGCCAGACCGCGCGGCGGGGGGAAGTCAAAACTCAGCGACTGGTACAGCGCTACCCTCCATCCTCGCGAATCGTGTGACGCCGTGGGGCCGGGGGGCGACGGCGGGTTGGTGGGCCGATGTGCCCCTGGGTCGCCCCCCGGCCCCACGGCGTCTTCTGGATCCTTGGCGGGTTCAGCTACGCGCAGGCCCTCCCCGTAGCTAGACGCACCACGTGTCGCGGCGTAGCCCGTGGGGCGAAGACGGAAGCGTTCAGCCGATTGCGGCTACGGGCGGCCAACTTGGGACGGCGGCATCCTTCCGCCACCGTCCAACCCCTGGACGGATCCGTCCAAGGTCTGGGCATCGCAGGAGCACGCGAGAATGGAGCACGGGAACAGGGCTTGCAGATCATGCAATGGGATTGCATATTATCCGCAGTATGAACTCGCTTCTCTGGATCGAGCGCGGCATGGGGCGGCGTCTGCGCGAGGGGCTGCGGGGGTTTCCGGTGGTGGCGCTGACCGGGGCCCGGCAGGTCGGCAAGACCTCGCTCTGCCGCCATGTCTGGCCGGACGCCGCCTACGTGACCCTCGACATCCCCTCGGTGGCGGATTCGGCACGGCTCGCTCCGGAGCGATTTCTCGACGAGCACCCGCCCCCGCTCATCCTGGACGAGATCCAGTACGCGCCCGAACTGCTCCGGCATCTGAAGGTACGGGTGGACCGGGATCCGCGGCCGGGGAGCTACCTGGTGACCGGATCCCAGGACTTTCTGCTGATGCAGGGGGTCACCGAAAGCCTGGCCGGGCGGTGCGCGGTCCTGGCCCTACCTCCGCTCGCCCTGAGCGAGGTTCTGGAGGCCGGCGCGATCCCGGCCGACGAGGCGGACACCTATTTCTGGCGCGGAGGCTGGCCGGCGCTCTGGAGGGACCGCACGCTGGACCGGGATCTCTGGCACGGTTCCTATGTGGCCACCTATCTCGAACGGGACGTCCGCAACATCCTCAACGTCGGGAGCCTGCGCGACTTCGACCGTTTCCTGAGGGCCTGCGCCCTCCGCGCAGGCCAGCTCCTGTCCCTGGCCGAGCTCGCCCGCGACGTGGGCGTGGCCCCCAACACGGCCAAGGCCTGGCTGTCCGTGCTCCAGGCCAGCCACCAGGTCTTCCTGATCGAGCCCTGGCACGTGAACGCGGGCAAGCGCCTGATCAAGTCGCCCAAGCTCCATCTGGGGGACAGCGGCCTGCTCCTGTATCTGATGGGCTTCCGCCGTTGGACGGACGTCCTGGCCAGCGCGGGCTTCGGGGCGATCTGGGAGAACATCGTGGTCGCGGAGGTCCGCAAGGCCCTGTGGAACCAGGGGCGCCGCGATCCGCTGTACTTCTGGCGCACGGCGGCCGGCGAGGAGGTGGATCTGGTGATCGAGACCGGGGCGCGGCGTTTCATCGCCGTCGAATGCAAGGCCGCCGAGCGGGTGGAGGCGGGCGACGCCCGCGGGATCCGGGCCATGGGCCGCGCCTACGGCGACGCGGCCATGGAGGCCGCGATCTGCGTCTGCCGCACGCCCCGGGCCTACCCGCTGTCCCCGGACGGCCGCCTGCACGCCATGCCCCTGAGGGCAGCGGTGGAGCGGATCGCGGGTCGGGAATAGCCCGGTCTGTGTCCGGCGGCCCCCCCCAATCCCCGATTCCGCGCGAAGCGCCCCCCGGTTTGACACCCCCGCCTCGGCCCGGCTAGGCTCGGGCATCATGGTTCCGCAATGGATCATCGAGGCCAAGCGCGACGGGGGGGTTCTGGACCCCGGCGATATCCGGGCCTTCGTCGCGGGCTTCGCCGACGGGTCCATCCCTGACTACCAGATGGCCGCCCTGGCCATGGCCATCTACCTCAACGGCATGACCCCCGAGGAGACGGCCGCCCTCACCGAGGCCATTCTGGATTCCGGCGACCGGCTCGACACCTCGGGCCTCGACGCCCCGGTGGCGGATAAGCACTCCACCGGGGGCATCGGCGACAAGGTGTCGCTGGTGCTCGCCCCCCTGGCCGCCTGCGCGGGCCTCGCCGTGCCTATGATCTCCGGACGGGGCCTCGGCATCACCGGGGGCACCCTCGACAAGCTCGAGTCCATCCCCGGCTTCCGGACCGACCTCGACCTGCCCGAGCTGCTCGAGGTGGTCGGGGCCTGCGGCTGCGCCATCATCGGCCAGACCGACCGGCTCGCCCCGGCCGACCGCAAGCTCTACGCCCTGCGTGACGTCACCGCCACCGTGCCCTCCATCCCGCTCATCACCGCCAGCATCATGGGCAAGAAGCTGGCCGAGGGCCTGGACGTGCTGGTGCTCGACGTGAAGTTCGGCCGGGGCGCGTTCATGGGCGACGCCGACCGGGCCCAGGAGCTGGCCCGGTCCATGATCGCGGTGGGCGGACGCATGGGCGTCAACGTGTCGGCCCTCCTCACGGCCATGGACCAGCCGCTGGGCCGGGCGGCCGGGAACGCGGTGGAGGTCCGGGAGTGCGTGGACGCCCTCCAGGGCCGGGGGCCGGAGGATCTGATGGAGGTCACCCTCGCCCTCACCGCCGACATGCTGGTCCTGGCCGGCCGGGCGGAC
>PXDE01000537.1 GCA_003566475.1 PVC group bacterium
GGCGATGTCGAGGCCATCGGACCTGCCGCTGGACTCCGGCGTACTGCGCTTCCGTCCGAGCGCCGCATACGCGGAACTGGTGGGCCAGACCCCCCCGCGGACATTGCGGCGGCCCGGGGCCGAGGAGGCCGCCCGGCGCACCGCCCTGCTCGAAGTCCTGCTCCTGGACGCGGCCCGCCTCGCTGCCGAGGGCCGGCCGGCTGGCCGGACCGTGCGCGACGCGGCCACCCTCCGGGTCATGGCCTGGCTGGACCGGGTGCGCGAGCACCCGGCCGACCCAGTGCGCCTGGCCGACGCGGCCGACGCCTGCGGGCTGGGCCGGACCCGGTTTGCCGATCGGGTCAAGGCCCTCACCGGCGACAGCCCCATCCAGTACGTCAACCGCATGCGGGTCGAGCACGCGGCCGGGCGGCTGACCGCCACCGCATGGCCGGTGGGACAGATCGCCCTCGACGCCGGCTTCGAGAGCCCCCGCTACTTCGCCCGCGTGTTCCGCGCCTTCCTCGGCTGCACGCCGACCGAGTACCGCGGGGAGAGGCGCGGGATACGGGATTCGTGATCCGACTTCGCTCAGAAGCTTCGTCGGACAAGTTGCGGGATGCGCGATGCGGGATGCGGGAGGGAGGGTGCTTGGCTTGCCCTACGAAGCGTCTGCGCGAAGTAGGGTGCGACGTCGTGGTCGCCGCCAGCGAGGCGCGGGCTGCCCAGACTATGCGACCTATGGGACGTATGGGACGTATGCCGCTCCCGTAAAGCCCAGGCCCCGGGGCCGACCGCCCATACGTCCCATGGGTCCCATATGTCCCATTCCGGGCCACGGAGCGGCCACGGCGCCGTGCAAGCCTTGGACGGCCCCATCCGGCTACCGCCCGCCCTCCCCCATCCACACCACGCGATCATCAACGATCCGAAAGCGCTGGGTGCCTACGGTCATGGTCGCGTCGAGGCCCTCGCCTTCCGCGGTCACCTCCGGCGGGTCGCCGGGGCCGAGGGTGATCACGGCCAGGAAATGGCCGTCGCCGGGCACGCGGACCATCCCGCCCTCGAAGGTCGCGGGGCCGGTCGGGGTCAGCATCCGGCAGCGCAGGCGTTCGTCCGACCGGGCCGCCCGCAGCTCGAACCCGTCATCATGGGCCTCGAACTTGAGCCCGGGACCGGCGTTCCACTGCCAGACCCGGCGGCGGCCACCGTCGATGCGGTCGACCACCACGAGGAGGAGCGGGGCGCCGCTGCGGCGGCTGAAGTCGGCCGCCACGATCCGAGTGTGCCGGATGCCCAGATCCTCGAGATGCCGCAGAGCCGGGAGGCCCTCGAAGTCCACCAGGTTGCCCGCGCCCTCGGGATAGCGCATCGCGGGGAGGTCGAGGTTCATGGCCATCTGGCCCGAGCCGTCGGGATGGGCCTCGAAATGCGTCACCCGGGCGGGCAGGGTTCCGTTCACGTCGTCGTCCGGGAACAGGACCAGCGAGTGGTTCTCCCGGGCCAAGCCCCGCGCGTAGGATCCGGGGAAGGTCCAGGGCTGGCCCCGGCCGAACAGGCGCAAGGTGCCAGCGTTGTACATAGTCCAGGCCCCGCGCAGGTGCTGGCCCTTGCCCTCGACCACCACCACGATGTCCTCGTCCGCGCCCCGGAACCCGTTGCGGAAGATGGCCGACGCCTTCTGGACGTCGCGGAGCGCATGGCCCGGGAAGTCGGCCGGGGTGTCCACGGCGAGCAACCGCCGGGTCTCCGGCGCCAGGAATCTCGTCAGCCCCTCTCCGCCGGAGAAGTGACCGGGGAGGTTGCGCCCGCCCAGACGTCCCCAGCGGGCCCGCACGGGCAGCCATTCCGAGTGGGTGCCGGTGATGAGGTTGCGCCCGGTGATGCCCAGGCTGGCTTCCGCGAAGGGCAGGATCTTGCCGAAGGTGGCGGCGGTGTAGGTTTCGGTCTCGGTGGTGAACCCTCCGTCCCCGATGGCCCACTGCTGGAAGCGGTGGACGTTGATCTCGGCCAGCCGCGCGATCCGGGCCGCCTCCTCTGAGGCATGCCCGTGCTCCTCCCAGTGGGCGACCGCCGTCCGCCAGGTATCGAGCTCGACCCGGGGATCCTTGACCTCGGCCACGGTGGGCTGGGTCCAGAAGGCCACGCTTCCGGGCGGCCGCCGACCGCTGCGGATCTCCACCCGGATCGGATGCCACCCCGGCGCCAGCACCAGCACCTGATTCGGTTCCACCGCCACCCCGGACACCCAGATGCGGGTGCCCGCCCGCCAGACGATCCGCACGGCGGTCCGCTCGCGCACCCGGCCGGCGGCCTGGAGCCACCGGGTGTGGCCCTGGGGCACCACGTCATCCAGCGGCAGGGCCCCCCGTTCCCCGCCCTCGGGAAACGTCCGGACCGCGACCTCCAGATCCGCGTCCCCCGCCCGCACCTGGCCGCCCGGTGTCCACCACGGCCCATCGGGGGCGGCCGGATCGGCCGCCGGCGCCGAGGGAGCCGACCCGGTGGACAGCCAGGTCCTGGAGAGGAGCTGCCGCGCTCCGCGCCCGGCCAGATTCAGGTCGACCACGGGAACCCCGTCCGGGGGATCGCGGTCGGTCTCCGGCTCGAGGTCGGCGAAGTCCGGCATGGGCGGGCGCTCCGGCCGGGGCACCGGGTCGCCCAGGATGGCCAGCGCGGCCATGCCCGCGCCGGCCCGGTAGCCGCCCTGCCAGTTGTGCCAGGGGGTGCTCATGCCCTGCGGACTGAACATCAGCATCCGGGCATACCGGAGCAGGGCGGCGGCCGCCTCGAGACGGATCTCGGGGTCCGCCTCGAAGTAGAAGCGGTCGTACTTCCGGGCGGCCTCGATCACCACGCTGCTCCATTCCACCGCCCACGGGGGCGACGGCAGGCTGATGACCTCGCGCATGGCCTGGTTGCCCGCCTCGGTGACCCGATCCGGCGGGCGGACCCAGACCTCGGGCCTCGGCCCGAACCGCGGATGCTCCTCGGGCGCCAGCGGGCGGACGGGAACCACCTGCGGCCAGGGCGGGCCGACCTCCATGCGGGCCGTCCCGTCCGCCGGATTTCCTCGGAAGGTTCCGCGGCTGGCGCCCCGCC